>JANYER010000200.1 GCA_025359825.1 Granulicella sp. | reverse complement strand
CCCACTTGTGCAGGTCGAACGCCAGCGAGTCCGCCCGCTCCATCCCCTTCAGCTTCGGCCGGAACTCATCCACCAGATAGGCCATCGCCCCAAACGCTCCATCCACGTGGAACCACAGATCCTCTTCCGCACACAGGTCGGCTAGCGCCTCCATGTCGTCCGTAGCACCCGTATTCACCGTCCCTACCGAACCGACAACGCAGATCGGCCGCAACCCCGCAGCCCGGTCCGCCGCAATTGCCTCCCGCAGCAGGTCGACGCGCAGCCGATACTCCGCATCCACCGGAATCGCGACGAGGCTCGCCCGCCCCATCCCAATCAGCTCCATCGACTTCCGCATCCAGTTATGCGTCTCCGTCGAGCAGTACACCCGCAGCGCAGCATCCCCATCCCGCAGCCCCAACTCCCGTACATCGAACCCCGCCTTCGCCTGTCGCCCCACCACCAGCCCAATCAGGTTCGCGACTGACCCACCACCCGTCAGCAGACCGCTCGTGCCCACCGGCATCCCCATCAACTCCGCCAGCCACGCCAGCACCTGCTCCTCCACCAGCGTCGAAGCCTGGTTGAACCCCGCCGTGTGAGCATTCATCCCCGCCGCCAGCATGTCCGCCAGCATCCCCACCGGAGTTCCATTGCCCTGTACCCAACCGAAGAACCGCGCATGACGATTCCCCACCGAGTACGGCAGAACGGCCCGCACAAAGTCCCCATAAGCCGCCTCCACGCCCTGCGGCTCCATCGGCACCCTCTCCCCAGAGAGCCCCTCCCGCACCCCGGCAGGCATCGCCTGCCACACCGGCCCCTCCCGCAGACCCTCCAGATGCGCAAACATCTCGTCCAGCATCCGGTGCCCCACAGCACGCAACTCAGCCCACCCGGCGGCATCTACCGGGTCCAGCGTCTTGTCCATTAGCATTCCATCGAAATCGGAAGTCGTATGCTGCGCAGAAAGTATCTCGTCCAAAGAACCAGCCATACCTAACGGTAACGCAATCGTACGGACAAAAAACTCCGAATCGCACACCCGTATTCGATCGACTAAGCAGCTCTCAGAGTATCTACTTGGTGACTTCCACACCCCGCCAGAACGCAACATGGTGCTTTACGTTGCGTGCCGCAGGCTTGGGATCGGGGTAGTACCAGGCAGCATCGGGGTTCTCCTGGCCGTCGACAACCAGGGTGTAATACCGTGCCTGTCCCTTCCAGGGGCAGCTCGAGGTCGTCGAACTCGCCTTGAAAAACTCCCGTTTTACCGATTCGTCGGGGAAGTAAATATTTCCCTCGACCGTCTCATACTTCTCGCTCTCGGCCAGGGTCTGGCCGTTCCAAACTGCCTTCGCCATAGGTACGATTCTCAATCTTTTAAACGAGTTACAGTGCAGCATCCCAGCAGGACACACCTTCACCGGAGACCAGGGAAACCCACAGCCTACACGCATTTGTAACAGAGACCCACCAGAATAGAAAGTCGCAGCCAATTGAAAAGACCACCGGACGTTCATCCGGCAGCCCGCAATTCGCCAGATTTGAAGTTACCGCGAGGCCAGCGACTTCACAATTCGTTCGTGGATCGCAGCCGCCGCAGGATACTTCTCAATCAAAGCAGCGGTATTCGACATAAACTTGTTGCCACTTTCCTTCTCCGTCTCCGCATGCCAGTGATGGTACTTGGCATAGAGAAAAAGACCCTCGCCATTGGTGTCAAAGAACAGGTCCGAATCGACCGCGCCGCGCAGTACCAGCGCAGCCGCCATCTCCCAGTACGACATCACCTGCCGCCAGTACGCATTCTTGTCCGTCCCCATGGCCCGCGAGACAGTCCGCAGCTCTTCTACATCCTTCGGCCAGAAGTCCATTGCAATAAACTGCCGCGCCGCACGCAGCGTCGTCTCCTGCCGCAGTTTATAAAGCTCCAGAACTACACTTGCATCTGCTGCTACCGCCATAGTGTTCTCTCTCCCGTTCGAAACATGTGTGCTGCGGTTCTATCTTAGGCGACGCTCACTACAGGACGCATCGTCTCGGGGTCCGGCACCAGCGGCAGCGCAATCACCTCCGCCGGCTTTGGATCGCCAATCCGCTTCTCGTAGGTGCACAGCTCCGTGGTCGGCTCCACTACAGGAGCACCCTTCTTGGGCCGCCGCTTCGGCAAGAACTCGCGGTTGTTCGGGCACACCAGATACGTGCCTTCCTTATTCCCGTATTCCAACAGATACGCGCTGTCGCACTTCGGACACGTCTCATTGACCAGCTTAAGGTTCGAGGCAAAGTCGCACTTCGGATAGTTCACGCAGCCATAGAACGTATCGCCACGCTTGGTCTTCCGCACCGCCAGGTCGCCGCCATCCTTCGGGCACGGCACATCCAGCAACTCCTGCTTCACATACTTGCACTTCGGATACCCACTGCACGCGATGAACTCGCCATACTGCCCATCCCGTTGCAGCAGCGGTTTACCGCACTTCGGGCACGGCTCTTCCAACACCACGGGCGGCTTGGTCTGGACCTTCTGGGTCAGCTTACGAATCGTCTTGCACGGCGGGTCTTCGCTGTACCCGGGGCAGCTCATAAACGGCCCCCACGGCCCATTCTTCAGCACCATCACCCGGCCGCAGTTGTCGCAGAACTCCTCTTCAGGAACCTCATCCGCGCCTGGAGCGCTGAGGTCCGGCTTCGCAGCAAAGTTCTCCTTCGTAAAGTCGCAGCTATACTGCTCCACCGTAATCTTCTTGCCTTTTCCCGCGGCTTCAGCGATTCCTTCGACCAGCTCTTTCGTACTCACAACATCCTTGCTGAAGTCGGTCACATCTTCCGTCACCGCCTTCACCACCATCGGATAGTGGAAAGCCGCAAGAATCTTCTTCGTCACCGCCTTCGGGTCCTTCTTCCACGGACCGGCCGCCACCGTCATCGGCTTGGCCTTGGTGAAGTTCGAGCACGAGTAGAAGCTGCCAAACTTACCCCACTTCAAAATCAGCGGGCTGCCGCACTTGTCGCAGGTCTCGTCGGTCGCCTGCTCCATGCGCTTGATGTCTTCCATGTTGTCGCCCGCAACCAGCAGCTCTTTCTCGAAGTGGTCGTAGAAGCCGGTCAACAAATCCGTCCACTTCTCGTCCCCATCTTCCACTGCGTCCAGCTCGCCTTCAAGCTTCGCCGTGTAGAGCGGATCAAAGATGTACGGGAAGTTCTTCACCAGCAAACCAGTGACGACCGTGCCAATCTCAGTCGGCACAAACTTCGACTGGATCTTCTTCACATAATCGCGATCCTGAATCGTATTAATGATGGAGGCATACGTCGAAGGGCGCCCAATGCCGCGCTCTTCCAATACCTTCACCAGGCTCGCTTCGTTGTAGCGTGGCGGCGGCTCGGTAAACTTCTGCTCCGGATCTACACTCAGCTTGTCGAGCTTCTGACCATCCTGCACATCCGGCAGAATCGTATCCTCCGAAGCGTTCTCCCATATGGCCAAAAATCCGTCGAACTTTAGGATCGAGCCGGTCACGCGGAAGTCATAGGTCCGGTCAGCCTTCGCCGCAATCTCAACCGTCGTCTGGTCGAACACCGCCGGCACCATCTGCGACGAGACAAACTTCTGCCAGATCATCTTGTACAGCCGGTACTGCTCTTCGCTCAGGTATTGCTTGATTGCATCCGGCGTGTACTCCACATGCGTCGGACGAATGGCTTCGTGCGCATCCTGGGCATCCTTTTTGCCCTTGTATTCAATAGGCTTCTCGGGCAGATACCTCGCACCCAACTTCTTCTGGCCCTGCACGTACTCGCGCGCCTCGGTGATGGAGTCAGCCGATACCCGGGTCGAGTCAGTACGCATGTACGTAATCAAACCGACCGTACCGTCCTTACCAATCTCCACGCCTTCATACAGACGCTGCGCGACACCCATCGTCCGACGAACATTAAAGCCCAGCCGTCCGGCGGCATCCTGCTGCAACTTACTCGTCGTGTAAGGAGCAGTCGGGTTGCGCTTACGTTCCTTGCGCTCCACCTTGGCCACTGACCAGGTAGCCTTGTTCAACTGCGCGACCACCTCGTCCGTAGCCTCGCCATCCGGCAAAGCACCGGAGAGGAACTGCTCTTTCCCATCCGCATCTACGCCGTTCGAAACGCGCGCCGTCTCTCCATCCACACCTGTAAACTTCGCGACGAACTCCGTGCCGCTACTCGTCTTCAGCTTCGCGCCAATCGTCCAGTACTCCACCGGCTGAAAGCGATTGATCTCCTCCTCGCGCTCGACGATCAAGCGCAAAGCAACGGTCTGCACGCGTCCCGCACTCAACCCTCGGCGCACCTTGTCCCAAAGCAGCGGAGAGATCTGATACCCCACCAGGCGGTCCAGCACACGACGCGTCTGCTGTGCATCCACCAGGTTCACGTTGACGGCCCGTGCCTGCCCAAACGCCGCCTTCACCGCCTTCTGCGTAATTTCGTTGAACGTCACCCGCTGCAGCGTCGCGTTGGCCTTAAGCATCGGACGCAGCTGGAACTCCAGATGCGCGGCAATCGCCTCCCCTTCGCGGTCCGGGTCGGGTGCCAGGTACACAAAATCAGCCTTGGACGCCAGCTTCTTCAGCCGGTCGACAATCTTTTCCTTACCCGGAGAGACGATCAGTGTCGGCTCAAACGTCCGGTTCGCAATCTCTACCCCAATGTCGTTCTTGGGCAGGTCCATAATGTGCCCCAAAGAGGCCTCCACTATATAGTCGCTGCCCAGATATTTATTGATCGTCTTTGCCTTTGCAGGCGACTCCACGATCACCAGTGATTTAGCCATTCGTTCCCTTCAATCCTTCGCAGCGGTGCCGCAGCATCCCGCTTGCGTTCTTCCATGTTTCCAATGCGAACCTACCACGGCTTGCGAAAACATGCGAACTCGCACATTCTGCAAAAGCCCAAAATCACATCGTCAGAATCTACATCCATAGACTGCGGAACTTCAATTCCGTCTACCCTCTACCCACTCTTAGGCACACTAAAAACACCGCACATAATTCTTGCCCGGCATCTGCTTCACTCTGCCGGACAGCTCCAGTTCAAACAGCGCGGCAAAAATCTCAGCCGATCCCAGCTCCCCCTCCAAACCTTCAATTAAAGAGTCAAGTTGCAATGGCTCATCATGCCGTAAGCGCTGAAAGACAGCCCGCTCATGCTCTGGCATTTGCTTCCCGCCATCTGCACCGCTGCCGTCGTCAAATAGAGATGCACTCCCCACCGACTTTGATTCATCGCCACCCCTAACTCCCCTCTCATCTTCTAGTTGTAACCGTACTTCCGACGGCAGGTCCTCCCAGACATCCTCCCAACTCGCCGTCAATTTGGCCCCTTGCTTGATGAGTGTATTTGGCCCCCAGGCATTTTTATTGGTAACGTTACCCGGCACCGCAAACACGTCGCGGTTCTGCTCCATCGCGCACCGCGCCGTAATCCGAGTCCCACTATACTCACCCGCCTCAATCACCAGAACACCCACACTCATACCGCTCAAAATCCTGTTCCGGACAGGAAAGTTCTGCGGCGCAGGAAACGTCCCCAGTGGATACTCACTCACAATCGCTCCACCACTCGCGACAATATTCTCTGCGAGCTTCTTGTTCTCCTTCGGATACACCACGTCGATCCCCGTACCCCACACCGCCACCGTCTTGCCGCCGGCATCCAGTGCGCCTTTATGCGCCGCCGTATCTACACCCCGCGCCATGCCGCTAAAAATTGCCAACCCACGATTCGCCAAATCGCGCGACAGCAGCTCCGCCATCCCCGCGCCATACGGCGAAGGCTGACGAGTCCCTACCACCGCAATCCCCGCCCGCGACAGCAGTGCCACACTCCCTCGCACCCACAGCACCGCCGGCGGATCGTAGATCTCCCGCAAACGCCAGGGATACGCCTCATCCTCAAACGAGAGCACCAGCCCACCTGCCTGCGCCACCCGCTTCATCTCCTCCTCAGCCGCGACCTGCGCCCGCCCGTCCGCAACAAACTGCGCCGACCGCGCCGGCAGCCCCACACCTTCCAGCTCCGTCAACGACGCCTCCAGCACCCGGCTACCAGTTCCCAGCCGCTCCATCGCCTTCTTGATGCGCAGCGCACCCATCCCCGGCGTCAACATCAACGCCATCCACCCGAGTCTTGCTCTCTCTTCGGTCGCACTCGTCGTCCCACTTCGGGAAACTACACTCATCCTGCCGTCACCTTCTCAAAGTAGCAATGCCACTCTCGCAGCCCACCACACAACTCACGGGATGACGGCAGAGCCTACCCGCGTCACGACCCCATGTCAAGACGACTTAGTTGTTGAGCCAGTCAGCCTGGCGAACGGTACCTCTAAGGGTTGGCATCACCAACAGGAGGAAAAGTCACAATCTGGTCATCAGCGACCACAGTACGACCTCGGTAAGAAACACGATACCTCCACTGCTTAACTGCCGAAAGGATAGGTCCCTTGATGACTGGGCTATCGCATCGTATAACCTCAGCAGTATCCACAACACCATGCGTATTGATATGCAGCTTTACCACAGCTAAGCCCGGGAATAATGCTTGCGAGTACGCTGGCTCGACTCTCTTCAGTAGCTGCCCATGCATCAATTGGCCTGTTACGTATGGGGCATTTTCATCCGTAGGCTTCAACACGGAGAGATCCTGTGCCCCGGCGGGCATCGGAGTCTCGAAAGCTCGAAAATCGTCCGCTTTCTCCAGAACACCTACATGCAGTCGAAGCACGGTCTGTTTACCAATTCCAATTTGAATGGTTCTGGCAATGAACTGTTTGCCGAAGGGTTGGTAGTCATTGAAGACAATCTCCATGGAATTGGGCCGCGAGATGAGTCGAATGACGTGGCTCACCTTATCTAAGCAATAGGTCGTCAATGCCAGTTGTGTATCTGGAGCAACTCCCGCCAGCACAGGCTCAACACCAACGCATTCGAGAGACGGATCGTTTCTGGAAGAAACTACGTCACTTAAATGTCCTTCAATCAGAGGCTTCATAAAAAACGGCTGCAGCACGGCATTTACAGACAGAGCAACCACCTCTTGCATCGTCCACTGCCCAGTCCGCCATGACTTACCTGCACTGCTCACCTTCACCAGTGCTCCGCTCCGCAGTGTCAGTTGTTTTCGGTACTCCCCTGACCCTTTCCACAATTCATCGAGAGAGCCCTTATCCAACGGCTTTCCGGTCGTATCGAAGGCTTCAAAAGAAGCGACCAGATGAAAAGACTCATTCCCCTTCAGCTCAAGCTGACTGAGATGCTGAGATATCTCTAGCTTCGCCGCAAGTGGATCTGCAGTCGTAGTTGGCTGGCAAGTGCCAAGAGCCGGAAGCATAAGGAGAACCAGCAACACTGGAAGATTCGGACGCGTCGCGGCATAGCAGCATCGGTCCACAAACATCGAGATACTCTGTTCGAAACTTTCTCGGAGCATTTTTAAGCTTTCTCCAGCGACTGAATCAAACCCTGAATATACCCGTAGCAGAACGCAAACGACTGCAACCCTCCCGGATCGTTCGGCGCAACCGGCACATGGTCCGGCATCAGCATGTACTCGTACCCCACCTCCTGATACACCCGCAGCGCCTTCACCATATCCACATCGCCCTCGTCTGGATACGTCTCGACAAACTCGTTCCGGTGCCCACGAATATTGCGGAAGTGCACATTGAAGATCTTCTTCCGCATCCCGAAGTAGCGAATTACGTCGTAAATCTCCTTGCCCGGATCGGCCAGCATCTCCGACACCGTACCCTGGCAGAAGTTCAGACCGTGGTACGCGCTCTCCCGAATCGAAACGAACCGCTTCAAACCCGCCACCGTCCCCAGCACCCGGTCCACTCCCTGGTACCCCTCCGGCGGCATTCCCGGGTCATGTGGATGACACGCCATCCGCACCTTATTCTCATTCGCGACGGGAATAATGCGATCCAGAAAATACGTAATCCGCTCCCAGAACTGGTCAGCATTCACGGGCCCTGCAATCGTCAGCGGAGTCTTCGGATGCGCCTCCGCCAGCTTCCAACTGCTGTAAGTCGCGTCGCCCCGTCCCTGCGTGCGCTCCGTCCGCACCACTCCCAGGATGCTCATGTTGTACTTGATCGAAGGCAGACCCACCTGCGCGCAGTTGCGAATCATCATCTGGATGGATTCAATGTCCCGGTCCCGCTCCGGACTCTTTGCCAGCATGATCGCCGGATGCTTCTCCGTATCGATGTAGCTCGACTCCAGCACCGGCGGCCCCACGCAGACGATCTCGATGCCGTTCTTCGTCGCCAGGTCCTTCATCCGGCTCAGCTCATCCACCGTCGAGTAGATCCGCCCTCCCGACACCGCCGGATACCCGCAGATATGCTTAACCCCATACCGCGCCAGAAACTTCAAATGCGCATCCGTAGTCGGCGCACTCTGGCACCCCAGCTTCATCTTGACCGGCAACGCCTTCGCCCGCGCCTTTGCCGCAGCAGCATGAGGCGCCTGCACGTCTGCCAACCCAACCGCACCCTGTCCCAGCCCAACCGCAGCCAGACCCGTAGTAGAGAGAAAATGTCGTCGATTCATAGGCCTAAAAATTATCACGCTTATGCCGTCGAATGCCTCGCCCTCAAAACAAGGCTTGCAACGCTGAGCCTTTCACACTCCGGCTTTGACGAATTGACCCAGCGAAAACTCTTTCGCTCGAAAACTATTCTATGCACGATACAAGGCATCTCGGTTGCAGGAACGAACGTCCATTTGCGTAAAGCACCTCGCTAAAAGTATCGAAGGCCCAATCACAATGCGAAGCAACAAGTTATTTGAGATTCACGACCACCCCGCCTTTCCGCCATTCTTGCGCAACCTCGTCACCGACGCTCTCGAGTCGCTTTGGCGTTTCGGCAATTCATACAAGCCCATACTTCCGCGCCTACACGCCACGTTTGCGGAGACGGGTGAACATAAAGTTCTCGATCTATGTTCTGGCGGAGGCGGGCCCTGGCCAAGTCTCTCGTCGCAGCTAAACCCAACAGCGGCCCACCCCCTCAGCATCTGCCTTACCGATAAGTACCCCAACCGGCAAGCCTTCCAGCAAGCAAATACAAACCCCGCAATCACTTTTGAAGTCCGCTCCGTAGATGCAGCTCATGTTCCAGCGGATCTCTTGGGCTTCCGCACCATCTTCTCCGCCTTCCATCACTTCAGCCCCGCACAGGCCCATAATGTCCTCGCCGACGCCTTCCATCAGCGCCAAGGAATCGCCATCTTCGAAGCAGCCAACCCAGCACCCCGAACCATGCTGATCCTCTGCTTCGTGCCCTTTCTGGCATTCTTTCTGACTCCCACCATCCGGCCCTTCCGATGGTCACGGCTGCTCTTTACCTACATCTTCCCGGTCGTTCCACTCGTGCTGCTCATCGACGGACTGATCTCATGTCTCCGCACCTACTCCCCAGCCGAGCTCAACCACCTCGTTCTGGACCTCTCCAGCCCCTCCTACAACTGGCAAATTGGCGAGGAACATGGTGGTTTACTTCCCATTACCTACCTCATCGGCCACCCGGTTCTTGACCAGCAAGCCCACCGAGCAGCCTGACCTCTGCTGCTACGCTGTAGGCACTTCACACTTCTTGCACTCCATCAAAGCACCCAGCCGCTCCGCCCTCCCGGCCTCAGTCACTACCCACTCCCGCACCGTCCACGGAGGGTCATGCCGCACATGCACCCCATGTCCGCACTCCAGTCGCGCCACCCAATGCCCATGTTCATCCTGCTCAAATCCGACAATCGCTCGCTGCATCGCACCCTCATAACTCACATCTACTAAACTAGACCTTTGCGCCCCTCATCCCATCCCGTCCGCGTAGCTGCCATCGACTTCCTCAACCCCGCACCCCTCATGTGGGACTTCGATCACCCGCCCCTCGCCGCCGCACTCGCCGAGCGCTACCACCTTCACTACACCTTGCCTGCCCTCTGCGCTGAAGAGCTCCTCAGCGGTCGCGCCGACCTCGGCCTTATCCCCATCGCAGCCCTCACCCCCGACTTCGCCATCGTCCCCGGCTGCACCATCGCCGCCCTCGACGAAGTCCGCTCCATCCAACTCATCGTCAAAGCAAAACGCACCCTCGCCACCGTCCGCACCATCGCCGCCGACACCGCCTCCCGCAGCTCCCTCGCTTACGCCCGCATCCTCTTTCGCAAATTCCTCCACACCGACCCCACCTTCGTCCCCGCGGCCGCCGATCCCATCGCCATGCTCCGCGATCACGACGCCGCCATCCTCATCGGCGACCCTGCTCTCCTCGCTCTCGAAGACCGCGCCCACATCGAGTCCATCGACGGAATCGGCCCCTGCACCTGGTACGACCTCGCCCACGAGTGGCACACCCGCACCAGCCTCCCCTGGGTCGCCGCCGTATGGGCCGCACGTCCAGACACCCTCACCATCCCCACCGCCCAACTCACTGAAGACCTCAACCAGTCCCGCATCCACGGTCAAGCCAACATCGAAACCCTCGTCCGCGCCTGGGCTCTCCGCATCGCCCTGCCCCCCGCTACCATCCACCATTACCTCACCGGCAACATCCACTACGACCTCACCGAAGACTGCATCCGCACCATCCAACTCTTTCGCCAGTACGCCGCCGAGATCGACCTTCTCCCGCCGCTCCCCACCCTTCGCTTTCTGTAAAAGCTCGTCAATCTTCAAACGACCCGCGACTTCCCACCTCACATCCGCGTCTTATCCAACATGATGCGTCTCGCGGCAGCCGTACTGCTCTCCAAATCCACCGCCCTAGCCGCGGCCGACATCCTCGCCCAGACCACCCGTCACGGCACCCACACCAGCCCGCTACTCCAGTTCCTCTTTCACTTCGGCCTGCTGGGCCTCTTCCTCGTCTCCATCGTGGACTCGTCCTTCGTCCCACTCCCCATTCCCGGCCTTACCGACATCATGGTCATCGTCATGGCCGCGCAGCACGTCAATATCATCGCGCTCATCGCCCTCTCCACCGCAGGCTCAGCGCTTGGCGGCTTTTTCAGCTACCAGGTCGGACACTCCGGCGGCATGGCCTTCCTTGAGAAACGTGTCCCACCTCGCATCTTCAAGCGCGTCACCAGCTGGATGGAAGATCACGCCATCCTCGCCGTCGCCTTACCCGCCATCCTGCCGCCACCCATGCCACTTAGTCCATTCGTCCTCGCTGCCGGAGCACTCAACATGTCCCGCAGCAAGTTCATGACCACCTTCACCATCAGCCGAGGCCTCCGCCACTCCCTCGCTGCAGGCCTCGGCATCTACTACGGCCGCCACATCGTTCGTCTCTGGAACATGTTCTCTGCCAAATACGCCGCACCCATCCTCATCGTTCTTTGGAGCGTAATACTCATTAGTTGCGCCTACGCCTTCTGGCAGCTCTACAAGACCTCCCGCAGCGTAAACAGCAATGCACGAAGCTCAGCCAAAGCCGCAGCCTAGTCCCGTGTACCTAGAAACTAGGAACCAGGAACTGTCTTCGGAGCAAACTTCCGCTGGTAATACGCCGTCGTCAACACAATCGCCGGAACGCCGACAATCGACGGCCACAACCATACATACCATTGGTTCCCAAAGACCCGGCTCAACGTCACCGCGCTGAACGCCGACCAAGCCGCAATATAACTACCAATAAACAGCCCCAGATGCGAGTACCACCAAAACATCTTCTCCTTGGGTTTGCGCACAAACGACAGTAGCTGCATCCCTGCAATCCGCATCCCAAGAAATCCAAACGCCACCCCCACCAGCGGAATCACCTGGATCTTCTCCGCATGGAACCAGCCCAGCCATGCCAACAGCGTACTTGAGCAGAATGTGAAGACTCCCGCCGCCCAGTCCAGTGGAGTAGCACTTCCACCCCGCGCCAAATCTTTGAGCCGCAGCACCCGGTACCCAGCAAACGCCGAGTAGAAGCTGAAGATCGCCACCAGCGCCAGGAACAACACCGGATAGAACAGCGCCATCGGCAGCGCAGTAGCCGCCACGATCCCCATACACCACAGGTAGACCATGCCCCACCGCTTATGCTGCTTGCCGCCCTTCGCCGTCACCAGCGCAATCGGAGCAATCAGAAACGAACCCATCCCCGCAGCAATATGGATCGCCAGGAACACCTTAAACCACAACCGAGTATCGTGCATGCCCATCTCCTTTTCGAAATACCGCAGCAGAAATAAAAATCCTAAGGAACGTCTGAACAAGACATCGTTTTGAAAGGGCGGGATTTTAGTCCCGCCGCAAAGCTCGTCTACGCAACGCGGCTCTAACCGCCGAGGGAATGCCGAAGACTTAAGCAGACCTTCCCTACCCTCTACTCTCCAACCGCTCCAACTCCAGCAACGTCTCCTTCGACCACGCCACCAGTGCCTTGCTCCGGTGCCGCCCAAAGTTCAACGTCATCAACCAGTACGGCAACTGTGGGTCTCCGGCTTCCTCACGCTTCAACTGCTTCTCCGTCGCCGTGTAAATCTTCAGTGCCATCTCCTGCGTCGCTAGAAAATCAGCTACATGCTGCCGGTTCACGCCCTTACCCGCATGTGCCCCAAAGAAAATCTTCAGCAGCAACTCACTCCGTGGCACCTCATCTGCCGGAGCCAGCTTCAACCACTCCCGCAACTCCGTCCGTCCATCTTTCGTCAGCGAATACACATGCCGATCCGGCCGGCTATCCTGCCGTTCCGTCTTCCGTGCCACCAGCCCCTCCGCCGTCATAGCCTTCAACGCCGGATAGATCTGCCCGTAACTCTCACTCCAGAAGTGCCCAATCGACCGGGGAATCAGCTGCCGAACGTCATACCCCGACATCGGATGAATACTCAACAGCCCTAATAAAGCCTTCGCTGTCACCCCACCATTCTTTGCCATATCGACAAGATATATATCTACCAGATACTACGCAATACAAATCAAGATAGTTCCACGCAAAATGTAATCGGCTTGAAAGGGCGCGGCTTCAGCCGCGCCGCAAGTGCCCTCCCTACAACGCGACTTTAGCCGCCGAGGGAATGCTGGAGACACAGGCAGACCTTCATGAGGTCATATCGACAGAGAGCTCGACTCGGCACGGTCTTTTTCGCCACGAATTACGAATGTTTTAGCGCCAAAGGCGCGTCACGTACCAGCCCAGCCCGCGAGGGCTGTAAGCCCGACACAAAAGGCACGCAAACCCACAAAAGCTCACGCTCGAACTTGAACGCTGCAGGTCGATACGCCTAGAACTCCCACTGCAACAAAGTAGCGCCAACGGTAAAGCCCGCCCCAACACTCGCCAACAACACCAGATCGCCCTTCTTCAACCGACCATCCTCCAGCGCCGTCTGCATCGCCATCGGAATCGTCGCTGCCGTCGTATTGCCAAAGCGATCAATGTTGATCACCACGCACTCCTCCGGCATCCCCAGCCGCTCCGCCGTCGAAAGAATGATCCGCTTGTTCGCCTGGTGCGGAATAAAGCAAGCCAGGTCCGCTCCGGTCACGCCGTTCCGCGTCAGCACCGTCTCCGCCGCCTCCGCCATCTTACGCACGGCAAACTTGTACACCGCCTGCCCATCCTGATGGACATAGTGCATCTTCGCCGCCACCGTCTCCGCTGTCGAAGGATGCAGACTGCCACCCGCAGGCATATTCAGTGCGACCGCACCCGAACCATCCACCTCATGGAAGAAGTCGATCAGCCCAACCTCGTCACCCTCGCACGGCTCCAGCAGCACCGCACCGGCTCCGTCGCCAAAGATCACGCAGGTCGCCCGGTCCGTATAGTCGATCACCGAACTCATCACATCCGCACCAATCACCAGCACCTTCTTGTGGACGCCGCTCTCAATCAACTTCGCCCCGACCTGCAGCGCATACGGAAACCCCGAGCATGCCGCCGAGAGATCAAACCCCCAGGCCCCCTTCGCGCCCAACTTGTCCTGCACAAGGCACGCCGTCGCCGGAAAGAACATGTCCGGCGTCACCGTCGCAACAATAATCGCCTCGACCTCGCTCGGCTCAATTCCCCGCTTCGCAAGACACCGCTTCGCCGCCTCCACCGCCAGGTCGCTCGTCGCCACTCCCGGATCCACAATGTGTCGCTCGCGAATTCCCGTCCGCTCCATGATCCATTGGTCGTTCGTCGCGACCATCTTCTCCAGGTCTGCATTGGTCAACAACTTGGGTGGAACATACGCCCCAACCGAACTAATCTTTGCCCGCACCGACACCCGCGGCTTCAACGTCAAACTCAAATCAATCACCTCTCCACACAACCAAACATCTGCAAGCATACAAAACTATTACAAATGAATCACTATTCATACTGTGATTCGCATTCAGATCGGTCCTAAAGCACTCTTTAGTGCTCCTGAGCCATCTCTCAACGGCTAAGAATCTTGCAAGGATGTTGGGGCGTGCCTGATTGAGACTTCGCTTGGAACTTCCAGCATTGCAACGCGTATCGTCCAATACCCGAATTTTCTTCGGGCACAGAGGTAACCGAGATGAACGAACGTTGTGTCCTCCAAAGCCTTTACATCGCTGCCGTTCTTTTTCTCACCGCCGTGGTCATTCGTGCGCAGACGGAAGCTCCCCACGGTCAAATAGAGGCAAGTATTGAGGTTGCCGTAGTGAGGCCTCATCCTGCGGCGACGATGCACAACAACTTCCGTTTTCAGAAAAATCGCTTCGAGCTGGAGGACCAGCCATTGCTGAAGATGATCGCCTTTGCATACTCCCTGAACGCGCGGCAGATAGTGCATGCTCCCGGGTGGCTGGCAGAGAAGCGCTGGGACATGAGCGGAACGACGAACCTGACCGCTGACGCCACGCTTCCGCAGGAGCAGCAACTGGTGCGCCAACTCCTGAAGGAGCGCTTCGGATTGCTGTTTCATCGTGAGAAGCGGGAGATGCCGGCCTATGCGCTTCAGGTGGTAAACGGTCAGCCGAAGCTGACAGGCGCCGCTGATCCGAAGGTGCAGCCACTAGAGTGGACAGAGGGCAATGGCTCGCAGAGGACCGAAAACTATAGAAGCAGTACGATGACCGATTTCATCCTGATCAAGCAGTTGTTCATGGACCGGCCACTGGTCGATCAAACCGGACTGACAGGACGATACGACTTCAAGCTGAGATACGCCTACGGCGACGCGCCCAATGCAGACGCCGAGGTGGATACCCCACCCACGCAGTTCACCGCGATCAAGGAGCAGTTGGGGCTAAAGTTCGAACCGGTAAAGACACCGGTGGATGCATTTGTGATCGACCATATTGAGCTCCCCACCGCAAATTAGACTGTCAGAAACTAAATCTCGCCGTTGTGCTTTCCCACCATTGCGCTTTTCCACCGTTGCGCTTTTCCACCCGTTGCGCTTTTTCCCTCTTCTCATCGTTGCACTCCAACGACCAACGAACGCTCGCGTGAGATCCCTCCTGCGCTGCGGGAGGACATCGGTGAAATTGAGGGATTCCAGGACTACAGCAACGACCTCGAAGACAAAACCTCACCCCATCCTCACTTGACAAAGTCTTCCTCTAGACCCCCCCCCCGCAAGGGGATCACAATCAGATTCCGTCTCTCACCAGACACTCATCCCGAACGCGGGAGTCCAGACCTAAACCGAATCGATGGAAGACTTTGCACGGAAAAGGGTAGGAGGGGGAGGGTACTGACCCACCTGCATCTCTGCCCGTCTCCAAACCACACCAAAGGCAAGCAAGACAATGCCCAGATGACCTGAATTGCTATCGCGCAAACAGAAAATGAAGTGGAAATTAGTGCACCGGGCGACCTACTGCGCCATTGCGCATACGCCACTGGAAGACTTGAGGGGGAGAGAAAGTGCACCGGGCGACCTACTGCGCCCGCAATGACCCGTTACCGTTGCTTCCTTCCGGACCTGGCGGGATTGGCGGGATTACGTCGCGTAGGACCCGGCACTGCGTCAGTTTACCACCGACTGCCTCTCGATAAAAACACCCCCAAAACCGCTTATACTTCCACCCATGCGTCCCGCCATCCTGCTCGCCCTCTTCGCCGTCGCTACCGCACACGCGGCAGACGTCCACGTCCGCGTCTCTCCCTCCATCAAGACGGGCATTGAGGCCACCAACGAGTTCCCCACCATCCAGATGGCGCTCGACCACCACCCCATCCCCAAGCCCAACCGCGACGGCACCCCCGGGCGCGTCTTCATCGAAATCGCCCCTGCGACGTACCAGGAGCGTCTCGTCGTCACCCAGAATCACCCCAACATCACCCTCATCGGCACCGGCTCCAAGCCTGATGACGTCCTCATCACCAACTCACTGAATGCTAAGCAGGCCGGCGGCACCTTCGTTACCGCCACCGTCACCGTGGAAAGCCCCGGCTTCCAGGCCGACAACGTAACCTTCGAAAACTCCGCCGGAAACACCGGCCAGGCGGTCGCCATCGCCGTCCGCTCCGACCGCGCCATCTTCAAACACTGCCGCTTCCTCGGCGATCAGGACACCCTCTTCGCCGACTTCGGCCGCCAGTACTACGTTGACTCCTACATCGCCGGGGGCGTGGACTTCATCTTCGGCAACGCCACCACCGTCTTCGACCACTCCGAGATCCACGAGATCCGCCCCGCCTACCTCACCGCCCAGTCCCGCACCGCGCCCACCCAGACCAGCGGCTACGTCATCCTCAACTCCCGCATCACCGCCGACTTCGTCCCGCCCGCTCCATCAGCAGATCGCATACCCGCCAAGCCCCAGCGCCAGACCTTCTTCCTCGGTCGTCCCTGGCGCCCCTACTCCCGCGTCATCGTCATGAACTCCGAGCTCCCCACCACTATCGACCCCGCCGGCTGGTCTCTCTGGAACCGCAACGACACCGAGACCCCGGCCTACTACGCTGAATTCAAAAACACTGGCCCCGGCAGCGACTCCACCACCCGCGCCCCATGGTCCCACCAGCTCACTCCTGCCGAGGCCGCCACCTACCTCCCCACCACCTTCCTCGCCGGACCACCCAAGGGCCCTGACCACTGGAACCCCATCGCCGAAGCCGCGAAGCTGCCGTAAAACTTCGTCTTGCCCAGCCCATTAGATTCGTTCAGAATGACAGCACGCATCTCTCATCATCGCCAGCTCCCGAATCAGCCCCGCCGCTGAAAATCCGGGAGCATCCGTGACACATCCGGGACACCTCCGGCTCCAGCGCCCAGTCCGCGCAATCCTTATCTATCATTTGCGCCCATCTGAGGAAGTTCCGTTATTTCCCAGCTTCGGAAAAGACTCACCAGGAGACCACGATGAAGCACCTCGCTCAAGCCCTCTGCGTCACCATCCTCGCCTCACTTCTCACCACGCCTTATGCCAACGCCCAGCAGCCCGACCTCACCACCATGAAGCAGCAAGCCGCCTCCGGAGTCGACTCCCGCGCCAAGCAGGTGCAGGTCATGGTCGATACCGTCTTCAGCTACTCCGAGCTCGGTTACCACGAGGTCCGCAGCTCCAAATATCTCGCCGACATCCTCGAAAAGAACGGCTTCAAAGTAGAGCGCGGCATCGCCGGCATCCCTACCGCCTTCATGGCCACCTGGGGTGAAGGCAAGCCCGTCATCGCACTCGGCTCCGACGTCGATTGCATCCCGCAGGCCTCGCAGAAGCCAGGAGTCGCCTACCATGACCCAATCGTCGCCGGAGCACCCGGCCACGGTGAGGGCCACAACTCTGGCCTCCCCCTGCAGATCATCGCCGCCCTCGCGGTCAAAGACATCATGCAGAAGAACCACATGAAGGGCACTCTAAAAATCTGGCCGGGCATCGCCGAAGAGCTGCTCGCCTCCAAGGCCTACTACGTCCGCGCCGGAGCCTTCAAAGATGTGGACGCCGTCCTCTTCGCCCACGTCGCCAACAACCTCGGCGTCGGCTACGGAGGCTTCACCACCCTCGGCGCAGTCTCTGTCCGCTTCGACTTCGTGGGTGAAAGCTCCCACGCCGCCGTCGCTCCCTGGCGCGGTCGCAGCGCACTCTCTGCCGTCGAACTCATGGACGTAGGCTGGAACTTCAAACGTCAATTCCTCCGCCCCGTACAGCGTTCACATAATGTCATCGTCAACGGCGGTGACCAGCCCAACGTGGTCCCCTCCAACGCCTCCAACTGGTACTACTTCCGTGAAGCCACCGCTGAC
>JANYER010000191.1 GCA_025359825.1 Granulicella sp. | reverse complement strand
CACTCCTACCGGCCAACGCCAGCTATCCGGAGCTCGCACCCGAGGTCGTATATGATCGCCAACCCACTGATAGCCCGTAGCCTGGCTTGCATCCATAAAAATGTAGAACCCCAGCTCCGACCACTTGTTCAGTCCCCGCGTAATCTCAATCGTCTCGTGCACCGCATGGTGCGTCGGATACGTACCCGCCGCCGTGTACTGCGATCCCTGCACCGCCTTCGATCCATCCAGCGTGAAATTGCTGTGCAACTCAAACATCGTCATCCCCGGCAGCACCGTGTCAGACCCATAGACCTGAATCTCGTAGTTGTCCTGCGCCTGTGCGCTCCTCAGCCCGCACCCCATCACGCCTGCTACCAGCAGCATCCAAACCGACAAACGTCTTACCTTTTCACTGAATAACACCGGTCACCACGCCCTTCCTGACCCTTGCACCCACGCAAAACCCCAGACCGCAGGCGTTGCAAACTTTACAACACGATAAACCTTTATTATGGAAATCTTACTGTAGTAGTCCTAACCTTAACCGACGCTGAAGCCGCTAACCCGCTCCACACGCGGATTTTTTACGTGTTGATGGAATGAAATCGTAATCCCACGCTTCGCTGAAGAGCGGCGCCAATCCTAGTTCAGCCGTTCCCGCTCCACCCGTCCAAACCGCCCATCCAGCGGCCGCCGCTGTTCTGCAGGCTCCGACTCCTCGTGCCAATGGGAGATCGCATCCTCCCCCAGCGTCCAGCACAACAGCACCGCCCGTCCCTCCACCACGCACGGAAAGTCCAGCACCCCACCCTCCAGGTCCTGTACTCGCACCCCGATCGCCTCAATCTCTGCAATCGTGTCCTTCGTCTCCTGCCCAGCCTTGTCCCGCTCTGCCCTGCGTCGCGCCGCAGCGGCCACGTCCACATGCATCCCGCCCGAAAGAAAAATGCGATGGCTCAGCCGCTGCATCTCCAGTTCCAGCTCGACGCCTCGCAATGCAGCTATCCGCGCCCGCTTCAGCAGCGCTTCCAGCACTGGCAGCAGCGTCTGCGCCTCGCCCAGAGTAAACGTCTTGCTCAAGCCTTCACCTCAAGCATCCGCTCCAGTGCCACACGCGCCCAATGCTTCACATCCGCGGCCACCGTGATGCGATTCACCACCCGACCCTCCACCAGGTTCTCCAGCGCCCACGCCAGATGCTGCGGAGAGATCCGATACATCGTCGTGCACAGGCATCCCGAATCATCCAGCGTAATCACTCGCTTCCCCAGCGGAGCGAACCGCTTCGCCAGCCGGTTCACCAAATGGATCTCCGTTCCCACAGCAAAGTTTGTCCCCGCCGGAGCCCGCTCAATCGCCTCGATAATCTTCTCCGTCGAGCCAACCGTATCCGCCTTCTGGCAAACCTCCCAGCGGCACTCAGGATGCACGATCACCTGCATTCCCGGCTCCTCTCGCCGCACCCGGTCCACATGCTCCGGCAGAAAGCGCTGATGCACGCTGCAATGTCCCTTCCACAGAATCACCTTCGCGGCCTTCAAACGGTCGGGCGAGACTCCACCGTTGATCTGGTACGGGTCCCACACCACCATCTCGCCCACACCAATCCCCATTCCGAAGGCAGTATTCCGCCCCAGGTGCTGGTCCGGCAAAAACAGAATCTTCTCCCCACGCTTAAACGCCCAATCAAACGCCGCACGCGCATTGGAAGACGTACACACCAGCCCCCCATGTTCACCGCAGAATGCCTTGATCGCCGCCGCCGAGTTCATATACGTTACCGGCACCACACCCGTAACCTGCCGCTCCAGCGAGTCCCAGCAATCCTCTACCTGCCCGATCTCTGCCATATCGGCCATGGAGCAGCCCGCGTTCAGGTCCGGCAGAATCACCTGCTGCCACTCCTGACCCAGCACGTCCGCCGTCTCTGCCATAAAGTGCACGCCGCAGAAGACCATGTACTTCGCCTTGGTCTCCGAAGCAATTTTGCTCAGCTTGTAGCTGTCGCCGGTGTAGTCCGCAAACCGGATCACCTCATCCCGCTGGTAGTGGTGCCCCAGCATCACAACGTCGCTGCCCAGGCGCTCTCGCGCCGCCGCGATCCGCGTATCCATCGTGTGATCCGGCTGGGAAAGGTAATGGTCCAACGAACACGTATCCGCAGCCAGGACCGCGGTTTCATCTACTAGTAAACCCAAAGTACTCCGCCTTCAGTCTCTCAAGGTCGTTAGACAGAGATTCTGTCATTCGCCTTCGAGACGGGGATGTTGAAAGCATCTACAAACTCGGCTGCAGTGGATTCACTGTGACGGCCCAAAATGGCCACCACCCAACCCACGGGGATGTTGCAACCTGTACAACCTTGCAGCAGCAAAATTGCTGCGTTATCTATAAGACGAAGGACGCCCCAAAAACGATGCATCTTCATCCGTACAGCTCGCCGGCAACCTGCCCGGCTATTGCACCCAGTCTACCTGACCCCAAACTGCTGCATCCATTTGTTCCTCGCCAACGTAACCCGTATCATGGGATTCATCAGATGGGACCCAGGTCATAGATGCCCAGCTTTCTCGATAGCGCCTTTATCTTCGTTCTCGCCCTGCTTCTCTTCGGCCCCAAGAAGCTGCCCGAGCTCGCCCGTCAGCTCGGCAAGCTGATGGCTGAGTTTCGCCGCGCCTCCAACGAGTTCCGCATCCAGATGGACGAAGAGCTCCGCGTCGCCGACCAGGCCGAGCAGCAGAAAAAGATCGCCGCCATGGAAGCCGCCGCACCTGTAGCACCACCACCTGGCGACACCACAGACGTCACTCCGGACGATCCCGAGTACCCCTCGCACTACACGAGTCACGGGGAGTCTACGCCACTCCCCATCGCTGCTGAAGGCGACCTCACCCTGATGCCGCCCGCCACCGGCCTGCCCACCCCACGCTCCGCCGAGGCAGTCGCAGACTCTGAGTCCGCACCGCTGGCCCCCATGCTCGAAACCATCCCGCACACCCCCGACCCATACGCGCTCAACATCGAGCCGCCGGTCGTCCCAACATTCGAGACCACTACCTACGCCTCCAACGGCCACACCTCTACCGACGTAAAAGAAAGCAACACCGAGGCACCCCTTCATGGCTGACCTGGCAGACGGACTCCGCGCCGCCGTACAAGACCGCGCCGAACTCCCCGGCATGTCCCTCATGGAGCACCTCGAAGAGCTCCGCAAGCGGCTCATTCGCTCCGTCCTCTTCCTCGTTGTCGGCTTCGCCATCGCCTACGCTTTCCACGAGCAGCTCTACGGCATCATCCAAAAGCCGCTGGACGACCTCCACATCGCGCTCAATTTCACCCACCCCACCGACGGCCTCAATCTCTACCTCAAGACCGCCTTCCTCGGTGGCGCGCTGCTCGCCTCACCCTTCATCCTCTACCAGATCTGGCTCTTCATCTCTCCCGGCATGTACCAGAACGAGAAGAAGTACGTCTGGCCCTTTATGACCGCGACCGTCGGCCTCTTTATGGCCGGAGCATGGTTTGGCTACCGCTACGTCCTCCCCGGAGCCATCAAGGTCCTGGTCCTCGACTTCGGTAAACGCTTCCACCCTATCCTCACCATCGAGGACTACACCCAGTTCTTCCTAGCCGTCATTCTCGGCCTCGGCATCTGTTTTGAGCTGCCCATCCTCATCTTCTTCCTCTCGCTCTTCGGCATCGTCGACGCCAAGTTCCTCGTCAAACACATCCGCTACGCCATCTTGGTCATCTTCGTCATCTCGGCCATCATCTGCCCTCTGCCGGACCCCGTCAGCATGTGCCTCTTCGCCAGCCCCATGCTGGTCCTCTACCTCATCGGAGTCGGCGTAGCCTATCTCGTCCACCCGTCACGCAGAAACAGGCTCAAGAACAAACCCGCCTGACAAAAAATCTAGAAGTAGAAATCTATGACCAAGAATCTAGGCCGGACCATCACTCCCCGCACCGCGTTGCTTCTACTTCTACTCACCGCGACCACCTTCGCCCAGAAGCCGCGTCCGCAGAAGCCAGCAGCCACCGCCCACTTCAGCGGCCAGAACGCCTACACCATCACCCAGCAATATCTCACCGCGGCCCCCAAGCGCTTCGTCGGCTCCCCCGGCCACACCGCCGCAGAGAACTTCATCAAGTCCCACTTCGCCCCGGAAGCCGCCAAAGGCGACGTCATCACCGATAGCTTCACCGCCACCAATACCCCTATCGGGTCTGTCCCCATGCGCAACTACATCGTGCGCTTCCCTGGTAAGAAGGACGGCATCATCGTCCTCGCTACCCACTACGAGACCAACTACCCGCTCAAAGACATCGCCTTCGTCGGAGCAAATGATGGAGCCGCCACCACCGCCCTCCTCATCGAGATTGGCAACTACCTCCGCGTTCACCCACCCCAGGGCTACAGCGTCTGGCTCCTCTTCGACGACGGCGAAGAAGCTCTAAAAGATTGGTCCAACACCGACTCCCTCTACGGCACCCGCCACCTCGCCGCCAAGTGGTCCCAGGACGGCACCCTCACCAAGATTAAGGCCTTCCTCCTCGCCGACATGATCGGCGACAAAGACCTCAATATCGATCACGACGACAACTCCACCCCCTGGCTGCGCGACCTGCTCGTCACCGCCGCCAAAAACACCGGTCACTCCGCCAACATCTACAAGAACTCCTACCCCGGCCTGCAGGACGACCACCTCCCCTTCGCCCAGCGCGGCGTCCCGGTCCTCGACCTCATCGACATCGACTACGGCCCGCCCACCGCCGAGCACCCCGAAGGTGGCTTCCACCACACCGTCCTCGACACCATCGACAAGGTCAGCCCCAAGTCCCTCCAGATCGCCGGCGACCTCTTCTTGGAACTCATCCGCCTCATCAACGCTCGCTAGTCGCTTCTAATAGAAAAGGGCGACGATACGAACCTCGCATCGCCGCCCTTCCTGTTTCCCTGCCTGAAACTAATTCGTGCAAGGCTTCATATGGTCCGCATGAGCGCCCATTGCCTTAGCATCGGCCTCGCTCATGTACTTCCCTTCCTTGGTCTTGCCGTAGTACTGCGTCCCCGAGCAGTGGTACACCTTGGTCGAAGTATTGACCCAGACCATCCCTGGCCCGCCGCCTGCAGCCTGCGTCATTGCAGCCGTTCCCTTGGCAGCAGCGCCAGCAGGAGAACTAGGAGCAGCCTTGGTTGCCATCGGTGCAGCAGCCGGTGCAGGCATTGCCGGTGCGCTCTTCGCCGCAGCCGGAGCAGGAACAGCCGCAGCTGCCGGTGCGGCAGTTGGAGCGGCAGCCGCATACCACTCCTGCACCCCCTGATGTCCACGGCAGGCGCCAGCCTTGCTCGCAGCCGTCGAATACGTCCCGTCCTTGCACGCCCCAGTAGCGCCCGCAGGCTTCGGACCCGCCGCAGCTGCCATCGGAGCAGCCTTCGAGGGCATAGTCGCCGCAGCTGCCGGAGTAGCCGCCTTCGCCGGTGCCGCTACAGCGCCCGCAGCAGCAGCCACATACCAGTCCTTCACTCCCTGGTGTCCACGACAAGCACCCTGCTTGCTCGCCGCCGTCGAGTATGTCCCGTCTTTACATAACCCCGTTGAACCTGCTGGAGCGCCAGCCGGTGCCTGCGCCATCAGTATCGGCGCAACCATGAGTCCGCCCATCACGACCATCATCCGCATCTTCGTCTTCATACACTCTCCAAGGTAATCTTAAAGTTCGCAGCGGCCATGCTCGATAGGATGAACCACCGCATGAATCGCCCAATCCTACACCCACTCCCAAAATCCTGCTATTGGCCGCATCCGCACTCCCCTCCTTCACGCGATAGCATCTATACAACAACACAATGGAAACCATTACCCCCATCAGCCATTGGATTGGCTTCCATCTCTACGTCCTCGTCCTGCTGG
The DNA here is from genome assembly GCA_025359825.1 of Granulicella sp. Lineage (GTDB taxonomy): Bacteria > Acidobacteriota > Terriglobia > Terriglobales > Acidobacteriaceae > Edaphobacter. The sequence continues at coordinate 2,651 of JANYER010000191.1, read as the reverse complement.
CCGCCGAGCTCCTCTACGCCCGCCGCGGCCCCAAACCCACCGGCCCCGCAGCCACTGGCCCCGCTGCCGAGCAGAAGATGCACCGGACCTCCATCGTCGCCACCATCCTCTGGATCGTCGCAGCCCTCGCCTTCGCCTTCTTCATCCTCCGCACCCTCGGCTCCGCCTCCTCCATCGAGTACCTCGCCGGATACGCCATCGAAGAGTCTCTCTCTATCGATAACCTCTTCGTCTTCCTCCTCCTCTTTCAGCTCTTCAAGATTGAGCCCGCCCGCCAGCCCCGAGTCCTTTTCTGGGGCGTCGCCGGAGCCATCGTCATGCGCGGCGCCTTCATCGCCGTTGGCCTCGGCCTGCTCGCCCGCTTCTCCTGGATCAGCTATATCTTTGCCCTCATCCTTCTGGCGGCCGCCGTTCGCCTCCTCATCCCTGAGAAGGAGAAGGAAGAAGCCGGCTCCCCTCGCTGGGTCAAATGGCTCTCCCGCATCCACCCCATCAGCCTCCGTCAAGACATGTTCTTCGTCCGCGAAGACGGCCGCAACATGCCCACCATGCTTCTCCTCTGCCTCATCGCCATCGAACTCACAGACATCGTCTTCGCCCTCGACTCCATCCCCGCCGTCCTCTCCATCACCCGCCATCCCTTCCTCGCCTACACCTCCAATATCATGGCCGTCATGGGCCTTCGCTCCCTCTACTTCCTCCTCGCACATCTATTAGTCAAACTGCGCTTACTCCACTACGGCTTAGCTGTGGTCCTCGCCTTCGCCGCCGTCAAGATGCTCTCCGCCCCTTGGATCGAGATTGGCCCTCTGCTCTCTCTAGCGGTCATCATTGCAACCTTGGGGATCACGATCGTTTTATCCGTACTCATTCCTCCAAAAGCACTTATTTCCCATTAGGCGCAAATTTGTGACTATTTTTACCTGATGAGCGAGAAAATGCGCACTAGTCAAACTTCCGTTGCGGAAGTCGCGCGAGGACACACCATAGAACGCTCTCCGATTGATCAGAAGTGGCTGACCATCTTCGGTCTGGTAGATTCGCGCGCGACCATCCGTACGGGCAAAGAACGTGGGGTTGTTGTACGGGATACCCGGATCCTGAAGGCGACTCGCGCGAAGATCGTAGTAGTTCGTGAAAAGGCGACTTAGCTTGCCCAGGCTGAAGAGGAACGCGGGAGCAAAGCCATAGTTGTTCAAATGAACCTGATCACCACCAGCAACGTCCGTGTCCTGAGCCGTGCCGGTGACACGGCCATAGGACCAGTTTGTCAGTTTGGTCTTCCCATCTCCCGTGCCGCGAAAGAGACCGGCGCTGCCAGGACTGACGCTGAGGTTCGCGAAGCGATCCCTGCGCGCCATCTTGGAGTTGATGTTGATGCTGCCGCCAGATGCTCCACGGCCGGCGTAGCCACCGCTCGGCCCTTTCGCCACTTCAACAGATTCGATATCGAAGGTCTCGCGCGACTGGGAACCAATATCACGCAGGTTGTCTACGAAGGTACTCGACTGTGCGTCTAAGCCGCGGATAAAGGGACGGTCGCCCACTGGGTTACCGCCTTCTCCAGCACCGAAGGTCATGCCTGACACCGTTCGCAGTGCATCGAGGAGGCTGGTTGATGCCGTGTTCTGTAGGACCAACTCAGGAATAACGGTGAGCGTCTGCGGCAGATCGCGCAGCGGAGCCGTGTACTTAAGCGACGGCAACTCTGCCGAAGCGGTCACTGTGACTTTTTCGCCAACTGCTCGCAGATCGAGCGTAACGTGGTCCGGAGAATCGAATTGTGCAGAGACGCCCGAATTGTTCAGTTCGGCTGTGAATGCCTCTTCGGTGGTCATCACCGCCTTGACGCCAGGCGAAAGCTCTTGCGCAACACGCGAGACGACTTTGATCTCCAGGCCAGTCTCTTTTTCGAAAGCCGCTGCCACCTCCGCCAGTGTCCCGGCAGGAATATCGAAGTTGTGTACCGTCTGACTGGGGCGGGCCTGATCCTTTTCATCGGTCGCGCGGCCTTCCATATTCGAGGGCGGCAATGCTTTATGCTCTTCCGAATCATTGCTAGTCGTGGCCGCCGCATCCGCGCGAAGAACGCCCATGGCAAACATGGCTTAAGTGCCGCTTACGATCAGTCTGCTACGCCGACCACTATATTGCTCATTAGTCTTCATGTCTTACACCCCATATTTGGCAGCTGTGTTCTGCACTACCTTGGAATCAATTTGCGATAACCGTCAACGTCTACTCGTATGAGGCACATTTATCCATTCTTTTCGGCTCACGAATACCGACAACTTTAGTCCGATACGGAAACTTTACACAATATACGACCGAAATGGTCGCTATTTATCCACGCAACTTTTCGAGGTATCAATGAAGCATGCCCGCCACCAAAAGCCTGCTTAAAAGTTCCCGCCTACTCCATCTCTATCTAGGCGTCTTCGCCACACCCGCCTTGATTTTTTTTGCTTTCACCGGATTTCTGCAGACTTTCAGCTTTCACGAGACCACCCGGGGGAGCGCCTATAAGCCACCCAAAATTTTCGTTCAGCTAGGCCAGCTCCACAAGAAGCAGACCCTGGTCGTCCCCGAACGCAAGCCACCCGCACAGGGTCGACCCGCAGCAGAAAAGCCTGCGATAGAGATGTCCTCTT
>JANYER010000145.1 GCA_025359825.1 Granulicella sp. | reverse complement strand
CAGAGGATTCCCAAACCAGCTCCGCACCAAATCCACATAATGGATCGAGTGATACAGAATCTCCAGCCGCGGCGCCTTGTCCAGGAAGCTCCACAACTCCCACGGCATGTGGCAACTCACCGTCACCTCCATGTCATGCAGCGGGCCCAGCACACCCGTCCCATGCAGCGCCCGCGCTGCCAGCATATTCGGCGCATAGCGTAGCTGGAAGTTCACCGCCGCCACCAGCCCCTTGTTCCGGCAGATAGCCAGGATCTCCTCCGCCTCCTCCAGTGTCTCCCCCATCGGCTTCTGCGTCAGCACCGCCGCCCCATCCGGCAACTGCGCCAGCACCGCTCGCTGCGCCGGAGCAGGTGCAGCACAGTCGAACACCGCGTCCTTCGGCGCATACCGCACCGCCTCCGCAATCGTCGCCGCCACCTTCGGTATGCCGAACTGTGCCGCCAGCGCCAGCGCCTTCTCCTGGTTCACGTCCACCACCACCACCACTGGAAACCCAGCCTTCGCATACGCCGGCAGATGCGCGTCATGCGCAATCCCCCCCGCCCCTATCAGAACAATCGGTCGCCCCACCGTAGGCCGCGGGGCCACCGCATCTCTCATCACCAACTGCAAATCCATTGAAACTCCTAGAGCCGCGAATTCACTTCATCCTACGCGAAGCGCAAACACCCCACGAAGTGCCGCCCGCCCGGCGCAAGGGCGCATTAAGCACTAAAGTCGAGCACTCCGCAGCCGCAGAGCATTCGCAATAATCGTCACTGAACTAAAGCTCATAGCAGCCGCCGCAATCATCGGATTCAGCAGTAGCCCAAACACCGGATACAAAACCCCCGCCGCCACCGGCACACCGATCGCGTTATAGAAAAACGCAAAGAACAGGTTCTGCCGGATATTCCCCATCGTCCGCCGGCTCAACCGAATCGCCTTCACAATCCCGCGCAGATCGCCCTTCACCAGCGTCACCCCACCCGCCTCCATCGCCACATCCGTCCCCGTCCCCATCGCAATCCCCGCATCCGCCTGCGCCAGCGCCGGAGCGTCATTGATCCCATCCCCCGCCATCGCCACCACCCGACCCTCCCCCTGCAGCCGCTTCACCAACTCCGCTTTACCCTGAGGAGTCATCCCCGCATGAAATTCAATCTTGAACACCCCTGCAATTGCCGCAGCGGTTCTCTCGTTGTCCCCGGTAGCCATCACCACCCGAATGCCAGCCTCGCGAAGCTGCTGCAGGGCCTCCACGGCGTTTGGCCTCGCAGCGTCCATTACTCCAATCACTCCAGCAATGCTGCCCTCTACCGCGACGAAGACCACAGTATGTGCAGTCTCTCGCAGATCTTCCACGCGATTCCGCCACACCTTCCAATCGTCAGAAGCCACCCCCAACTTACCCAGCAACGCTTCACTCCCAATGCCTGCGCTCTTCCCCCCAACCTTGCCCGTAACGCCCTCACCCGTCACCGCCTCGAACCCCTCCACGTCGCCGACGAACACCCCATTCGCCTGCGCCCAACCCATCACTGCCGCACCCAGCGGATGTTCACTCCCCTTCTCCAACGCGGCGGCCACGTCCATCACACGCCGCTCATCCCACCCCTCCGCCACCAACACAGACACCACCTTCGGCTTGCCCTCAGTCAGCGTGCCGGTCTTATCCACCACCAGCGTATCGACCTTCTCCAAACGCTCGAGCACCTCCGCACTGCGCACCAGAATCCCTTCACTCGCACCCCGCCCCATACCCACCATGATCGACATCGGCGTCGCCAACCCCAGCGCACACGGGCAGGCAATAATCAGTACCGCCACCGCATTGATCAACGCATGAGCCATCCGAGGCTGCGGCCCCGCATACGCCCACACGCAGAACGTCACCACCGAAGCCAGCAACACCGCCGGCACAAAGTATCCCGCCACCGTATCGGCCAGCCTCTGAATCGGTGCGCGCGTCCTCTGCGCATCGCTCACCATCCGCACGATCTGCGCGAGCAGCGTATCCGCCCCCACGCGCTCCGCCTGCATTACGAAGCTGCCCGTCCCATTGACAGTGCTCCCCACCACCTTAGCCCCAACTCCCTTCTCCACCGGCATAGCCTCGCCCGTCACCATCGACTCGTCCACGCGGCTGCGCCCCACCACCACCACGCCATCCACCGGAACTTTCTCACCCGGACGCACGCGAAACATCTCCCCCACCTGAATCTCGTGGATCCCCACCTCCGCCTCGGTGCCGTCTTCAAACACCCGCAGCGCCGTCTTCGGAGCCAGTCCTAATAACGTCTTAATCGCCGACCCCGTCCGGCTCCGCGCCCGCTGCTCCAACACCTGCCCCAGCAGCACCAGCACGATAATGACCGAGGCTGCCTCAAAGTACAGCCCCAGCCCACCCGACATATCCCGAAACGCCGCCGGAAACATCCCAGGGGCGATCACTGCCGCCGCGCTATACAGATACGCTGCACCCGATCCAATCGCGATCAGCGTAAACATATTCAAGCTGCGGTGCACCACCGACTTCCAACCCCGCACAAAGAACGGCCAACCACCCCACACCACCACTACACTCGCCAGCGCAAACTCCACCCAACCCAGCCCACCGCTCTGCCGCAACCCCATTAGCAGATCGCCCGGTAAGGCATCCGCCACCATCACAGCCAGCAGTGGTAGAGTCAGCGCCAGACCAATCCAAAGCCGCCGCGTCATGCTTTCCAGCTCAGGATTGCCGGCATCCGCCACCGGCTGCATCGCTTCCAAAGCCATGCCGCAGATCGGGCAATCCCCCGGCCCATCCTTCACAATCTCCGGATGCATCGGACACGTGTACTTCACCTCTGCCAGCCCTGCAACCGCTAGCTCTAGCGCCATCCCGCACTTCGGACAATCGTCAGGCTTATCGTTCCACACCTCCGGGTCCATCGGGCAGACATATCCGCCACGTGGAGATACAGCCTGTCCCGGCACCTTCGGAGCAGCGACCTTCGCGCTCTCCACCTTCGGACGCGACCCGTCATACTTCTCCGGCTCCGCCAAAAACTTTGCCAAGCACCCTTTCCCGCAGAAGTACCAGGTCCTCCCACCATGCTCCGCTGAACCGGCCGCCTTCTCCGGCAACACCTTCATCCCACACACTGGATCGATCTGGTACTCGCTCTGCACTGCCTCAACCTGCGTCATAAATATTCCCTATCTCGCTCAATGTTGTTCATTGGATGCTGCTTTTGGCCCAGCGTCTGAGCTATCGAAGACCGATAGCCGAAGTCCGAACACAAAGGCTGACGTACAGGGGGAACAAACATTACAGTCCAACCTGCCGGCTCGGGCGCAGCTCTCACTTAGAAAT
>JANYER010000134.1 GCA_025359825.1 Granulicella sp. | reverse complement strand
GTCGTAAAAGCACCCCGAACTGCCCTAGCACTTTGCGTGGCTTCATCGCTAATTTTAAGTGGAATTGTCTCAACGACGATGTATGACGCAATTCATCCTCTGCCTCTGGAAGCGCCACCTCCATATGGCTTTTATTCCGTTTTAATTTCAGTTACTGTACTTTGCGACTTATGCGTTTTTTTTATGACGCTCGAATGGATGCGAAGCCAAAGAGATAAAGAGGGTCCTAACAGTGGAACTTAAGAACAAGCGGGTGTTGGTGGTGGGGTTGGGGAAGAGTGGGATTTCTGCTGCGCATTTTTTGCAGGCGCAGGGAGCCCGGGTCACGGTGAGTGATTCGCGTGATGCGGTGGCGCTGAAGGAAGAGATTCCCGCGTTACTGGATGCGGGGATCATGGTGGAGACGGGTGGGCATGGGCTGCTGACATTTCGGCGGTCGGACCTGATTGTGGTGTCGCCGGGTGTGCCGATGGATACGCCGGAGCTGAAGCAGGTGATTGCGTTTGGGCTGCCGGTGATTGGGGAGCTGGAGCTGGCTTCGCGTTTCCTCAAGGGGAAGGTGGTGGCGATTACGGGGTCGAATGGCAAGACCACGACTACGACGCTGGTGGGGGAGATTTTTAAGGCGGCAGGGATGGTGACGCTGGTGGGTGGAAACATTGGGTTGCCGGTGATCGAGTTGATTGCGGAGAGCTCGGAGAATGCGGTGAGTGTGTTGGAGGTTTCGAGCTTTCAGTTGGAGACGGTGGAGGAGTTTCATCCGTGGATCTCGGTGGTGCTGAACATTACGCCCGACCATCTGGATCGGCATGGGAGTTTTGAGAACTACGCGGCGGCGAAGGCGCGGATTACGGAGCGGCAGGGGGCGGGGGACTTCCTGGTACTGAATGGCGAGGACAAGGCGACGCAGATGATCGCTGGCAAGACGGCTGCGCAGGTGTTCTGGTTTAGCGGGCGGCGGCCGATCAAGCAGGGTGCGTTTGTACATGGGGAGAGCGTGCTGTTTGTAGCGAAGGAGGGTGCGAAGGCCGAGCCTATTCTGCCGGTGAGCGAGATTCCGCTGAAGGGTGCGCACAATGTAGAGAATGTGCTGGCGGCGGTGTGCGTGGCGCGGCTGGCGGGGGTTTCGGCGGAGGTGATTCGTGCGGCGGTGCGGGCGTTTAAGGCGGTGGAGCATCGGCTGGAGTTTGTGCGCCAGGTGAAGGGTGTGGCCTATTACAACGACTCCAAGGCGACGAATGTGGACGCGACGATGAAGGCGGTGGCCTCGTTTGAGGGCGGGATTCACCTGATTCTGGGGGGGAAGGACAAGGACTCGGACTACACGCAGATGGCGGAGTTGCTGAAGGAACGGGTGAAGGTTGTTTACACGATTGGTTCAGCGGCGGAAAAGATTGAGCGCGAACTGCGGGGAGTCGTGAAGATGAAAGCTGCGGGTACGATGCAGACGGCTGTACAGGATGCAGCCGCGGCTGCTGTTGCGGGCGATGTGGTGCTGCTGGCACCGGCCTGCTCGAGCTTTGACCAGTTCGAGAACTATGGGCATCGCGGCCGGGTGTTTCGGCAGCTCGTGAACGATCTACAAGATTAGGTTTGCAAGATTAGAAGAATGAGCTGACGGTACGGTGTTGGCGGGAGTTGGATGGAATGGCGAAGAGAGTTGGGGTGGACAAGTGGCTCTTCGGAATTGTTCTGCTGCTGGTGTTGTTTGGGCTGGTGGAGGTGTTCTCGGCTTCGGCGGTGATGGCGAAGGCGACGGTGGGTTCTCCGTATAGCTATGTTGCTCGGCAGGCGCTGTGGGCGCTGCTGGGGCTGATTGCGATGACGGTGCTGATGCAGATTGACTATCGGCGCTACAACAACCTGCGGGTGGTGCAGTGGGCGACGGGGATTGAGGTCTTCCTGCTGATAGCGGTGTTTGCGATGCATGACTCGCACCATACGCACCGCTGGTTCCGCTTTGGGGGACTGTTTACGTTTCAACCTTCGGAGATTGCGAAGCCGGTGCTGATCGTGTACCTGGCTTACTTTCTGCAGAGCCGTATTCACTTGATGGACGACCTGAAGGGCACGGTGTTGAAGGCGATTGCACTGCCTGCACTGGTGACAGTTTTGATTGCCGCAGAGCCGGATTTGGGTACGGCTATCGTTTGCGTTGCAGTGACGATTTTGATGTTGTACCTGGCGGGCGCGAAGGTGTGGCACCTGTCGATTCCGCTGATGGCGGCGGCTCCGGCGTTGGCTTATATGTTGCTGATGGTGCCGTGGCGGCTGGCGCGTATCAAGGTGTTTCTGAATCCTGAGGCTGATCCCAAGGGTGCGGGCTTCCACATTTTGCAGTCGCTGATTGCGGTGGGTACGGGCGGCTTCCATGGGCTGGGGTTGATGGAAGGGCGGCAGAAGCTGTTTTATCTGCCGGAGCCGCACACGGACTTTATCTTCGCGAATATCTGTGAGGAGCTAGGGCTGATTGGGGCGTTGTGCATTGTGGCGTTGTTTGTGGCGCTGGGGTATCGCGGGCTGCGGGCGGCGGTGTTGTCGACGGATCCGTTTGCACGCTTCCTGGCGTTTGGACTGACCACGGTGATCCTGGTGCAGGCGTTCTTCAATATGAGCGTGGTGCTTGCGCTGCTGCCGACGAAGGGTATTCCGCTGCCGTTTATTTCTTCGGGTGGGACGAGTGTGTTTATTACGCTGGCAAGTATGGGTGTGCTGCTGAATGTGACGCGAGAGATCGATTAGCGTGGCGGGCTTGCGGGTTTTGATTGCGGGGGGTGGGACGGGGGGGCATGTAATTCCGGCGCTGGCGATTGCGCGGGAGTTACAGGATTCTGCTGGGGCTGAGGTGCGGTTTGTAGGGACGGCGCGGGGGTTGGAGACGCGGCTGGTTCCTGAGGCCGGCTTTCCGCTGCAGCTTATTCATGTGGGGCAGTTGAAGGGTGTGTCTGCGTTGACGCGGGTGCGGACGATGGCGGACCTGCCGCTGGGCGTGATGCGATGTGTGGGGTTGCTGAAAAGTTTTCGGCCGGATGTGGTGGTGGGGGTGGGTGGGTATGCTTCGGGGCCGGCGATGATGGCGGCGATCCTGCTACGGATTCCTACCCTGGCGTTTGAACCGAATGCGGTGCCGGGACTGGCGAACCGGATGGTAGGGAAGCGGGTAAGTGCGGCGGCGGTGAACTTTGAAGAGACGCGTGGGTACTTCCGCAATGCGCGGGTGACGGGGATTCCGGTGCGGCGAGAGTTTTTTGAGGTGCCAGAGCGTATGGGGGGTGGGGGGAAGAGGCTGCTGGTGTTTGGTGGGAGCCAGGGTGCTCGCGTGCTGAACGAGGTGATGCCGAAGATAGCGGGGAGGCTACTGGAGGAGGTGGCGGGGTTGGAGATTGTGCACCAGGTGGGGGGGCGGAATGGGACGGCTTGCCTGGAGGCGTATGGCCGGACGGGGCTGTTGGGGGAGCGGGTGCGGGTGCAGCCTTATCTGGATGCGATGGTGGAGGAGTTTGCGGCGGCGGACCTGATGCTGTGCCGGAGCGGGGCAAGCACCATGGCCGAGTTGGCGGCAGCAGGGAAGGCGGCGGTGCTGGTGCCGTTTCCACTGGCGGCGGATGACCATCAGAGGAAGAACGCGGATGCGTTTGTAGCTGCGGGTGCTGCGGAGTTGATTGTGGAGCGGGAGATTACCGAGGAGCGTTTGCTGGGGGTTTTGGTAGGGCTGTTGCAGGACGATGCGCGGCGGGTTGCGATGGGGAGGAGAGCGCGGGAGCTGGCGCATCCGAGGGCGGTGGAAGAGATTGCGGGGATAGTTTTAGGGTTGGTTCGGTAGGGCTGGAGGCGTCGGGAACGGGTACCCCTCCCCTCCCCCTATATTGCGCAAAGTCTTCACAAAATTAGGGATAGGCTTGGACTTCGTATTTCCTCTTGTGTCGAGCCAGGTGGCCGATGGGGTTGGGTGGGCGGTTTTGGGGTGGTGTTATGTCAAGTGCGGCGGGATGAGATTGGGCAAAGAGAAGGGCCGAGAGGTGATCCCTCGGCCCTTCTGGTTTCATATTGGCTTGGTGGATTAGCGGTGACCGCCGCCGCCACCGTGTCCGCCGCCTCCCATGTTGCCATGGAAGCCGCCACCGCCGCCGCCTGCGTTACCGCCTCCGCTGAAACCGCCGCCGCCGGAGTTACCGCGGAAGCCGCCGCTGGGTTGGCCACCACCGAAGTTTCCGCCGCCGCGCTGGCCGCCGAAGTTCTGGGGGGCGCTGGGTTGGGCGCTGGGTTGGGCGAAGCTGCGCTGGTTGGTCTCAGCGTAGTTGCGGCTTCCGCCGCTGGGCGCGTTGCCGGGCCGAGCGTTGGAGTTCAGGTTGCCGTAGCCGGGGCGATCCTGCACGTTGCTGCGTTGGCCGCCGTAGTTCTGGTTTCCGGCGTACTGGCCGTCGTTTCGGCCGTTGTTGCCGAAGCCTCCGCGGTTGGTATTGTTCTCAGCACGGTTGAAGTTTCCGTCGCGACCGTTGTTGTTGTCGCCACGGTTGAAGCCGCCGCCGCGATTGTTATAGCTGTTGCCGCGGTCGTTATAGCTGCCACCGCGATTGCCGGCGTAGTTGCCGTTGTCGCGGGTGAAGCTGCTGCCGCCGGGATGTACCGAGCCGCTGCGATAGGGCGCGTTATAGATGTTGTGGATATTGGTGACGTTGATGTTGTTGTATCCACGGTTGTAGAAGAAGCGGTTGCCGCCCCAGTATCCGCCGTAGAAGCCGGTGCCGAAGTAGCCGAAGCCGTAGTTGATGCCACCGTAGTAGCCGATGTTACGGCCCCAGTAACCGGCGTTCCAGAGGTAGCCGCCGCCGCCGTAGCCCCAGTAGCCGGGGGTCCAAAGAGCGCCGACGTAGGGAGCCATCACCCACGCGCCGTCGACCCACTGGTAGCCATCCTCGGTATAGGCCCAGTAACCGGGCGTCCAGATGTAGCCGTCGCCAGGGCAAAGAGGTTGTGCGTAGGTGGGAATAAGGGGAGGTGCGATGCCTACGGAGACAAAGACGCGGGCCTGAGCAGCCTGTGGGGCGAGCATGAGAGCCCCTGCCAGCATTGCGGTTCCAAGGGCGGTGGTGATGGTACGGGTAATGTTCATACTCTTTCCCTGTCCTGCCTGCCCTTCGATGGACCGGTCCAGCTACGTTCCCGGAGTTGCGAGGACAGCAGGGCTTGAGCTTCAAGCCAGACGGTTGGCGCCTGGATCAAGACTCACAGTTTATTAGACCCGTGGCAAGGGGTTTTGTTGCAGAATTTATGAATGGTTGTTCAGTTGTGGATGGAGTGGGTTTCGTCGCTGTAAAGAAAAATTTCGAATGAGTTGCAGTGTATATACAATAGATATATGGACGTGTACTCGACGCTGGACGGACAAAGCTTTGTTTGGGACAGCAATAAAGCGGCCAACAATGCAGTACGGCACGGCGTTCGTTTCGAGCAAGCGTGCGAGGCTTTTCTAGATCCGTTAGCCCGCTATGAGGACGCAAGCCCGCAAGAAGAAGCAAGGCTAGCGTGTATCGGGCTGACGACTGACTATCGGCTGCTGTATGTCGTCCATGTAGTTCGAGAAGGTGATGTGCTCCGTCTGATCTCCGCACGTATTGCGGAGGCGGCGGAAAGGAGACGCTATGAAAATGACTGATCGCATCAAGCGAAACATGCAGCCCAACAAACCGATGACTCTGATCTCTCTTCGTCTGCCGGACCACGTCATCGAGGACCTCAAGGAGGTCGCCCCGACGCTCGGGTTCGGAGGGTATCAGGCTCTTATTCGTGCCTATATCTCGAATGGACTTCGGAAGCATCTGGCCGAGCGGGAAGTGCAGCGAGCCAAGGACAGCACTGTGGAGGAGCTCAGCCAGAGGCTGATGGCTCATGGTGTGCCTGAGCAGGCTATCCAGGAGGCTGTGGCCGAGATGAGAATCGAGAGATAAAGAGAAGGCTCCACGAAATAGAGCGACCTGCGCGGTAAGAAGCTAGTGTATGAAGGCCCTAGGCGCTTGGGGTGGAATGGTTCGAGCGGTATGGGTGATGCGAGCGGTTTCGGGGTCCTTCGACTTCGCTCAGGATGACGGATTTGGGGTGGGTAGAGAAGAAAGACGGCTATCGAACTTCGAACTGGTCCGCTTCACTAGAAAAATACGGGGGTCTTGACGGGTACCGAAGCATCCACGGGTACCCTCGATGAAGACCCTGCGGAATCATTACCACTGCGCGATGGACGATAAAGCTGTCCATCACTTCGGTCGAGATGACGGATTCAGAGGTGGGTCGGAGGAATGCGTTCGTGCTTTGCACGATACCCCACCCTATTGCGATGAAGCTGCAAAAGGGTGGGGCACCCGGATTTAGTTGGTGGGTTTGGTTGGGGTGGTGAAGAGGGCTTTGGGGCAGAGGACGTGGACTCCGCTTTTGGTGTCTACGAGTTGGGTGATGTCTACGTCGCAGGCGGTGGAGATGAGCTGGTAGGCGTCGTCGCGGGTGAGGG
>JANYER010000126.1 GCA_025359825.1 Granulicella sp. | reverse complement strand
TTGGGATGGGGCGAGCGAGCCTCGTCGCGATTCCGGTGGATGCGGAGTATCGGTTGCGGGTGGACCTGCTGCGGGAGGCGATTGCGGCGGACCGGTCTGCGGGGCTGCGGCCGATCTGCGTGGTGGGTTCAGTGGGGACGGTAAATACGGGTGCTACGGACGACATGGAGGCGCTAGCCGACCTGTGCGCAGAGGAGGACCTGTGGTTCCACGTGGATGGAGCGTTTGGAGCGATGGCGTATCTGGTGGATGAGTTCCGGCCGAAGCTGAAGGGGATGGAGCGGGCGGACTCGCTGGCGTTCGACCTGCACAAGTGGGGCTATCTGCCGTTTGAGGTGGGCTGTGTGCTGGTGCGGGATGCTGCGCTACATACGTCTGCGTTTGCTACTTCGGCGAGCTATCTGATTGCGTTTGAGCGTGGGCCGATTGCGGGTGGGTTGCCGTTTGCCGATCGTGGGATTGAGCTGACGCGAGGGTTCAACGCGCTGAAGGTCTGGATGTCTTTTAAGACGCATGGCGTGAAGGCCATCGCAGGGGTGATCGAGCAGAACCTGGTGCAGGCGCAGTATCTCGCGTGCCTGCTGGAGGCGCACGCGGAGTTGGAGTTGATGCTTCCGGTGGCGATGAATGTGGTGTGCTTCCGATTTGTTGGAGCACGCTCGTTGGCTTCGGATGGGGCTCTGAATGCTTTGAATCGAGAGATTGTGATGCGGGTGCAGGAGCGGGGTATTGCAGTGCCTTCGACCACCATGCTGCAGGGTCGGATGGCGATCCGCGTGGCGATTGTGAATCATCGCTCGCGGCGGGAGGACTTTGATTTGCTGGTGGAGTCGGTGGTGGATATTGGGCGGGAGATTTTGGATGAGACTCCCGCCCGGGGTTAGTAAAGAGCTGCTTAGTAGGCTTGGGCCTGGTCGAAGGGGAGTCGCACCTGAAAGCAGGTGGTGCCGGGTTTGGATTCCGCGGTGAGGAAGCCAGAGTGGCGGGCTACGATGCGCTGGGCGACGTCAAGTCCTAGTCCCAATCCGCTGCCGACAGCTTTGGTGGTGAAGAAAGGCTCGAAGATACGGGATTTGATGCCGGGGTCGATGCCGGGGCCGTTGTCCCAGACCTCGACGTAGGCCATGTTGCCGGTGCGGTGAACCGATATTTTCAGCACGGCGGGTTTGCCGGTGAGGGCCATAGCGTCGAGGGCGTTTTCGATGAGCGCGGTCCAGACCTGGGTGAGCTCGCTGCCGTAGGCGCTGACGGGCTGCATGTCCGGTTCGAAGTCTCGTTCGATGACAACGTCATGGAGCCGGGAGCCGAACATGGAGAGCGTGGACTCGATGGACTGGGCGATGTCGACGTCCTGGACGAGCGCCTGGTCCATGTAGGAGTAGGACTTGATGGCGGAGATGAGGTCGAAGATGCGGACGGTGGCGTCGACGACGGTCTCGGCCATACGCTCTGCGCGGAGGGAGCTGGCGAAGGTGGCGATGGCGAGTGAGACGATGTTGGGCTGAGAGACGGCCGCGAACTCTTCCAGCTGATCGACGGTGATGTAATTTTCGGCGAGGGCGGAGGCGACGTTCCATGGCTCGGGGACGTTGTGGGCGGAGAGCCAGCGCGAGAGACTCTCTTCGCGGTCGGTCTCGGCGAGGACGTCGGCCTTGGCGCGCCGGTGGGCGGTGATGTCGTTCATGTTCTCGCGCGTGCGGGTGACCCATTCCTTGTAGGCGTTGGTCTGCTCCTCGGTGAGACAGAGGTTGCCGAGCTGATACTTCTGGTCGCCGTACTGACGGAGCTGCGCGTAGAGGCTCGAGGCGGAGCGCTGGGCGGCGGATGCTGGGTTATTCAGCTCGTGGGAGAGGTTGCCGGCGAGTTTGCCGAGGGCGGAGAGCTTCTCTGCCTGCTGCTCCATGCGGGTGACTTCGCGGACACGATCGAGCAGGACGCTGACGCAGCGCTGGCCCATGGATGGGATGGCGGCGAGCATCTCGGGGAAGAGGGACTCGTGGATGTCGAGGATCCAGCTTTCTCCGACGGTGTAGCCGTCTCCTCCGTAGCCCTTCATGCGGGAGAAGGGGAGCTTGCCGGTGATTTGGCCGGCACGTCCGATGAAGAGCGCGAGGGGGCCGGAGTGACGTCGGCGGACGTGAACCTCACCGCGGAGGATGCAGACCATGTGCATGGTGGGCGCGCCTTCGCGGAAGACGAGAGCGCCGTCGGCACCCATGCGCTCTTTGCCGTGGGTGGCGATCCAGGTGTATTCCTCTTCGGTGAGGCCGTCGAGGATGGAGATGGTGCGCAGGGCGGCGATGATATCCGGCAGCGGCGTGGGTGTTGCGGGCTCAATGGGCTGAGCGTAGCCGTCGAAGGTGAGTTCGGCTTCAGAGCTGGTGGCGAGGTCGAGTTGAGGAGTGGTGGCCATAGCGAATTGCCTCACTTGCTGGATGCGTGGGTGGAGCGTTGGCGGAGTTCCTGCTGGCGCATGGGCATGGAGTCGATGAGGGCTGCCAGCTTCTCCATTGTGACAGGTGTGGAGGAGCGGAGTTTTTCACCGCCATCCTTGCCGAGGAGGATAACGGTAAAGGTCTGGGTGTTGGTATTGAAACGATGGCGGAGGTTGTTTTGTTCCGCTTGAGAGATAAAAGGTACGTTTTCGTCGCGCAGGCCGGAGTCGGCTGTGGTCCAGGTGGTGAGGACGGGGATGACAATTAGATCGCGGTCCATGAGATCGGATGCTCGATTTTTTAGCAATTCTTGCTGCTTCGTGAATTGCGGTGCGCTGGAGGCTGGCGCGAAGACGAGGAGGACACGGTGGTGGTCCTGAAGGGTGGTAAGAGGGGACTGGGCTGGGGCGGCGGGGACGAGGAGAAGAGCGGCGACCAAGAGGGCTTGGTGAGGCTTGCTGGTCATCGGGCTTCTCCTTTCGTCGGGTTAGGCGTGCGTCCGTTCCTGTGGGATGCGTTCTGCGGCTGTGAGAGTGGAATTCGTCGCCCTACCCCCCCCTATCTCTTTGGCGTAAGTTATTTGTTTGCTTATATTTAGAGGGTAGTGTTGTCGCCAAAATATTCCAAACAAAAGGGTTACGGGTAAAATATTCCAAACAAAGGAGTTAGCTGGTGGTAGGGCGAGCTATGCTTCTTTTTTTGTTCTCTACTTCTATTGTAGCGAGTGCACCATAACTAAAGACTCATTTATTTTTCGGTTTTATCTGTTGATGGGGCTGGAGTTAGCGGAATTTGTGAGGCTGAGAGGGGCTTGACACGTTGATTTGCTCAGTGTTTTTGAAGAAATAGTTTGGGGTGAGGTTTTCCTTCGGGAGTTCGTCGCGTGTGGCAGAGGTGAAAGCGGAGGGGCGCGCCTTCGGCAGAGCGGTGTCGCCCTCCGGCGAGGCTTTTTTTGACATGCCTGAAGGCATGTCCTTCCGTAGTGCTTGGATTTTTTGTGTGGGGTAGGAGAGCGGTTGGAGGCATGCGGTTGGTGCTGGTGGGTTCGATTTGTGTGGCGGTTTAGGAGAGCGGTCGTGCTGCGCACGATGCCCACATCTCAAAATAGAGATATGGGACACCCGCGCTTCGGGATTTTGGGCGGAGTGGTTCGAGCGGTATGGGTGATGTTCGCGGTTTCGAGGTTCTTCGACTTCGCTCAGAATGACGGATTTGGGGAGGGTTAGAAGAAGGCGTTGTGCTTCGCATGATGCCCATATCTCAAAAGCGAGATATGGGGCACCCGCTCTTTGCTCCGAGGGGGGACAGTCTTAGAGTAGGTGAGTAGCCCCACGATAACCTCGCTTCGCTCGGTGATCATGTGGCACCCGGCAGTATCGCCCGGAGATGTTGGTCATCCGGTGGGGTGGGGTTAGTTCTTTTCTTCGGGGAGGATGTGGGAGGTTACGTGGGTTTTTTCGAAGTTGCGGTTGCGGGCGCTGATGATGATTTCGCGGCTGAAGAAGAAGAAGATTTTGAGTTTGAACTCGGTGCCGAAGGTTTCGGGGAACCAGACGCCGTCGGCCTGGGGGGCGTAGGTGACGGTGAAGCCGAGTCCGGGCAGGCTGGTGCCTAGCAGGGTGCGGACGGCGAAGGGGATCTTGCGGGCCATGGCGGTGCGGACGACGACGGGCTGGTAGGCGGTGGTGTCGATGTAGGCGTCACCCTTCCAGGTGAACTCATCTTTATCTTTGGGGTGGAAGTCGATGTGGAAGACTTCATGTCCGTTAATGTGCTCGCGGCCGATGAGGTGGAACTGATAGCCAGCCTGATTCTTTGAGGTGAGGGGAAAGAGGCCGGCGCTGATGCCGTCTTTGGACTTGTCGCGGGTGAGGTTGGAGCGCATGGATTCGACAAGGCTACGGTCGGTCTCGTTGTCTCCGGAGGAGATGTGGATGCTGGCTTCTTCGTCGTCTGAGTCGGCTTTGCTAGAGTTTGTTGCGCTGGTGTCTTCTGTGCTGGAGTCTTTTAACTTGGCATTTTTTGAGCCGGATAGCTCGGTGTAAAGGACGTAGTCTTTTTTGACCATCATGCGGCCGTCGAGTTTGAGGAGTTGTTGCTTGGCACCGTGCTCGGTGGGGATGATGCGGGAGTCGGTGATCTCTTCGCACATGACGGTCTTGCCTTTGCGCGAGGTGACGACGGCGTGCTGGACGTAGAGGTAGCGGGTGCGGGCGGTGTCGGAGGTGTCCTGATTGGTGGCGACGCGGGCCATGATGGCTTCGGCGGTAGGGGTTTCAAGTGGAGCGGATGGAGCTTGTGGCGGGACGAGTAGGGCGGCGGCTAGTAAGAGAGGATGCATGTGTGTGATTACGCTTTCAGGTGAGGGAAGTTCCGCTTGAGTCTTCGGCATTCTCCAGACGGTAACCCCACCTTGTGATGATGCTGCGTGAATAGGGCACTCAAAGTGTTGTGCTCCCCCACCCATCGCGCGATCAGGCGCGCTCAGGATGGGGCACCCGGCTTGGGGTGTGAGACGCCTTGAAAAAAGTGAATATCCCCACGATAGCGACGGTGGGGCTGTCGCGATCATGGGGTACCCGGAGGTGTTGGTCACCCGGTTAGGGGTTAGATTTTTCGCGGGTTGTGCTTTGTGGGACTACTCGACAGGGGCGAGCAGTTCTTGGGGTTGGTGGCCGCTGGTGGCGGCACCTGCGTTGGAAGCGAGGCCGAGGGCGTCGAAGACGGGTGCGAGAGCGAGCATGGCGATGACGAGGAAGGCGATGTGGAAGTCGACCAGATGGGGCGTGGAGATTGGGTGTCCGTTGGCGTGGGCGACGATGCGCAGGGTTACTGCGCCGACAGCGACGCCCATGCCCATGGAGAGCTGCATGACAGCGGAGAGGAATCCGTTGGCGCGGGACATGCGCTGCGAGGGAATCTCTGTGTAGGCGAGGGTGGTCATGCAGGTGAACTCCAGCGAGCGGCAGGCACCGTGCATGAAGAGAATTGCAGCGATGAGCGCGGGTGGAGTGCCGGGGCTTAGGGTGGCGCAGAGAGCGATGGAGACGGCGGTGAAGACGCCGTTGACGATGAGGATTTTTCGGAAGCCCCAGCGGCGGAGGACAGGGATGACTATGGCCTTCATGGAGAGGTCTCCGCCGAAGAGGGCGAAGAGGTAGAGGCCGGAGGCGAAGGCGGAGAGGCCGAAGGCTTCCTGAAACATGAGAGGGAGCAGGAAGGGGAGGACTCCCACGGAGATGCGGAAGAGGCTGGCTCCGTAGACGTTGAGTGAGTAGGACTTGAGCTGCAGGGATTGCAGGTCAATGAGCGAGGTGGTGGGGTTGCGGCGGGCGATGGCGACGGCGATGGCTCCGCTGATGAGGCTGAAGGCGAGGACGGTGAACGGGAGCTGCCAGGTGACTCCGCCGCCGCCCAGCTTCTCCAATGCGAAGACGAGGCCGGTGGAGGCCAGGCCGGCAAAGAGGAAGGTGAGCCAGTCGAAGGGATGATGGTCCTCGGAGTTAGTCTGCTCGTTCTCGATCCAGAGGATGGTGAGGACGAGAGCGACTATGCCGATGGGGAGGTTGAGCAGGAAGATCCAATGCCAGGAGAAATATGTCGTGATGAAGCCGCCGATGGGCGGACCGACGACGAGCGCGGTAAGGCCGGGCCAGGAGATGTAGGCGATGGCCTGGGTGAGCTGATCTTTGGGCGTAGAGCGCAGGACGATGAGGCGGCCTACGGGCACCATCATGGCTCCGCCAATGCCTTGCAGGATGCGCATAAGGGTGAACTGGGTGAGGGTATGAGCTCCGGCGCAGAGCAGCGACGCGATAGTGAAGATGCCGATGGCGGAGGCGAAGATGGTGCGGTCACCGAAGCGATCTGCGACCCAGCCGGAGATGGGGATGAAGACGGCAAGGGTGATGAGGTAGGCAGTCATCCCGATGTTGAGGTTGACGGCACCGACGTGGAAGGACTTCGCCATCTGCGGGAGCGCGGTGGCGATGATGGTACCGTCGAGGTTCTCCATGAAGAAGGCGCCGGCGATTAATGAGGTGACGTAGAGGGGGGAGCGTTGTTTCATAGGGGTTCAGTGGTGCAGAGTTTCTGGTGATGTAAATGTGGAACCCCACCCATCGCGATGGTGCTGCGATGAATGGGGCGCCCGGTTTTTACTGACTTCGATTCTTTAGGCTTTGACTACGGTGCCGTCGACTACCTTGACTGGATCGAGGAAGGGCATGGCTTTGCGGAGCTCTGCGCCTACGGTCTCGAGGGGGTGGTTGGCGTCCTGCTTGCGGTAGCGGGCGAACTCGTGACGGCCGGTCTCGTTCTCTTCGATGAACTTCTTGGCGAAGGTCCCGTCCTGGATGTCGTTGAGCAGACCCTTCATGGCCTTCTTGACGTCGGCGGTGACGATGCGCGGGCCGGCGATGTAGTCGCCCCACTCAGCCGTGTCGGAGATGGAGTGGCGCATGTACTCGAGTCCGCCGCGGTACATTAGGTCGACGATGAGCTTGAGCTCATGGAGGACTTCGAAGTAGGCGAGCTCGGGCTGGTAGCCAGCTTCGGTGAGGGTCTCGAAGCCAGCCTTGACGAGCGCTGCGGTGCCGCCGCAGAGAACTGCCTGCTCGCCGAAGAGGTCGGTCTCGGTTTCCTCGGTGAAGGTGGTCTGGAGGACGCCGGCGCGGGTGCAGCCGATGGCCTTGGCGTAGGAGAGAGCCTGGGCGAGCGCGTTGCCGCTGGCATCCTGCTCGACGGCTACGAGCGCGGGTACGCCGCCACCTTCGGTGAAGACCTCACGGACGCGGTGGCCGGGGGACTTGGGCGCGACGAGAGAGACGTCGACATCGGTCGGGGGCTGGATGGTGCGGAAGCGAATGTTGAAGCCGTGCGCGAACATGAGCGTTTGGCCGGCGCGCAGGTTGGGTGCGATGTCGGCGTGGTAGACCTTAGCGGCGGTCTGGTCGGGGGTGAGGTTCATGATGACGTCGGCCCACTTGGTGGCTTCGGCGACGGTGAGAACTTCAAGGCCGGCGAGCTTGGCCTTGGCGGCGGAGGGGCTGCCTTCGCGAAGGCCGATGCGGACGTCTACGCCGGAGTCCTTGAGGTTAAGGGCGTGGGCGTGGCCCTGAGAGCCGTAGCCGATGATGGCAACTTTCTTTGCCTGGATAAGAGAGAGGTCTGCGTCTGCGTCGTGGTAGGTCTTTGCCATGATTGTGTCGTGTTGCCTTCCTGTGTGTATTCTTCGAATTGATTGCACGCAGCTACTCGAACAGAGAATTTGCATGTGGTCGCGCCCACTGCGTCATGCCAGAGCAGCTACGCCGGGTGCCCGCCAGCGTTTATAGATCATTTCACTTTCAAGTCTACGCTTTTGAGCCTAACTGCTTTTTTTCAACCATCTGGGCTTGTAAGGGCGCTCCTAGTCGATATATAGGTCGTTCGAGATTTGTGCAGGGATGAGACCGGCCGCTTGATTGCATTTGGGTTTGCGAAGGTTTGCGTCGGGGGTTCCTCTGGTTTCGAATGATTGCAATTCCTTCTCTGTGAATGAAAAGCTGAGTTGACTGAGAAGGGCTTTCATCCGTGGTCAGCGAAGTCTCCGGCAGACAATCGCTCGGGCTGTCTCTCTCTGTAAAGGGCAAGCGTCTGTAGCAATTCAGATGACTGTGCTGTGTCTAATTTCCTTGCAAATAAGGCATTGCTTTGTGTCAACTGCTCAAGATCTTCCAAATTTAATGTTCGTGGTAAATACGGGTTTCCTTTAGTCCAATCGACATAGTGTAAAGAGTGGCGGTTGGAGCCGAAGGGCGGCTCGCCCAATCTGGTGGCGTCGAATGCAATTTTGTCCGACCTCGAAGACGATTTAAGGATGCTATGGAACATGCTTTCATCCGGGACCTTTACACCGCCAAACCATCGGTCCACGGCTGGGTTTTCCTCCAAATAGCGAAAGACCTCCTGTATCGCGTCCCGAGTCAGCGCCCACCATTGGGGCCCATAGAACATTTGAAGTCCGTTTGGATACCGCCTGACTAAACGCCGCTCCACTTTGCGGGTGAAAACGTCCACCAAGTGTCGGCAGGTACGTGGGTTTAACCACCGATTATCGCCAAGAAACCGTCGATTGAGACGGCGGTCGAATTCATTGTTGCCTGCGGGGTCAAGCTTTCGATCGATTTGAATATACTCCCGATCCTGCCAGAGCACTTGAGCGATGTCGTCCATGGACTTGATTGGGCAGTCTACTCCAGACAGTAGAACGAACCGCTCGGGCTGGTGAGGCGATTCCATGGCATAACGCAGCAGGTTCAGGGTCGCCGCAACCATGCTGTACCCGCCCCAATAGACGCAGGTCCTCTGATTGTCCGGCAGGAATGTCACATTGCTTGACTGATCCTCTGCATCGAAAGTCTTGATATCGGAGCGCCTATCGATGTGCACGAAACAATGAGCCCACTCTGCCTTCAGTGACGAAGTAAGTTGAGCCAGCACTTTGGGTTCGTGATGCGCCATGATGAGAAAAGCTACTTGCATGCCGTTCCTTTCCCGCGACCTTCTTGATGAGGCTGAAATCCGCAGCACTCCGAGGACCTTAGCCCAAAGACAGTTTCTCCGCGAAGCCTTTGAACGAAGTCCGGAAGTTGCCGGCGGCGGCCTCCGATTCTATGGATATTTGAAGAGAATTCACACTCACTATACCACTCCGGTAGGTTTGGTCCGGGTCTTTACTCTGGTCCTCGCCAAGCAAATGCCTGGCGAGATTCCTAAGGTCGGACTTGCTGTGTCGGGGTCAGACCAGTGCGCTGAGGGTGGTTTAGCTGGCTTGTCTCGTGCGGGCGGACGAATTGCAGTCCAAGCGATGGAGATCAGTCGAACGACTGTACGAGCGTGGGTTTAGCACGCAGCGAGGTTGTCACTCTTCTTCTTCGTGAATGTCTTCAAATTCGTTGGGGATGATCTCGGTGGCGGCTGGTTTGGTGGCGAAGTCTGGGTTGGTGGGGTTGGGGCCGTTTGGCGTTCCGAGAGCTTTGAGGACGCGGCTGGTGTGATGGCCGCGGCGCATAGCCATGCGGCCTGTGCGGGAGACCTCGAGGATGGTGTAGCCGGACTCGGTGATGACCTGGATGAGGCCTTCGATTTTGGAGGCGGCTCCGGTCATCTCGAGCATGATGGATTCGGGGGCGAGGTCGACGACTCTTGCTCTGAAGACGTTGGCAAGTTCGAAGATCTGGGATCGGCTTTGCTGGCCGTTGGGATGGCCGGGGCCGGCGGCGACCTTGATGAGACAGAGCTCTCGGATGACGGCTTCGGAGCGGCCGACCTCGTCGACGTCGACGGTGATCTCGAGCTTGTAGAGGGAGGCCTTGATGCGGTGGGCGGCGGTTTCCGGGGCTTCGCAGACGATGGTCATGCGAGAGACATCGGGGCGCTCGGACTCGCCGACTGTCAGGGAGACGATGTTGATGGAGAGACGGCGGAAGAGCGAGGCTACGCGGGTGAGGACGCCGGGTTTGTCTGATACCAGGGCTACGAATGTGTGGAGCATGAAAGTCCTTATTCTTAGCGTGTTGGAAGAAATCTGTTTGCACAACGAAGACAAATAAATTCTGCTTGCCAAGTTCTTATTAAAGCGGGTAGATGGTCGCGGTTAAATTTCATCCGTTCCAAGATAGAAATGCCTAAATAAATAGCGATCCCTATAGCACACACCAACAATGCCGATAGTGCCACTTCGTTTGATTGACCTATATCTAAAAGATTTATTAGCGCAAGGATTGCCACTAAGACGAAAGAAGCGCAAACCAAGAGCCGTAGGACTGTTCTCTTTTCTACAGGAGGATGGAGAGTCGCCGATAGAAGATTTATTGATTGGCTAATTCCTGCAGAACTCGCCAATCCTGCATGTCCGCCAACGCCAAAAGCAACAGTAGAAACCGAAGTGCTTGAATTGATGCCACTTGCAAATACCAAAGAAACTTTTTTTGTATCTTCGCTGTAACAAATTGGGCAACTATAAAGTGAAGACATGTAGGGTCTACCTTAATTGTGGGTGATTGTTATTAATGCAATGCATTTTAATCAACTATTGAAACTACTCGTCCTCCGCGGTTTCTAGGAGTGGGTCTTTTTGGGGGCGGCGGACCATTTCGTGGAGGGCGGCGCCGGGGGCGATCATAGGGTAGACGCCGTCTTCTTTTTCGACCTGGAAGTTGATGAGGAAGGGTTTGCCGGAGGTGCGGGCTTTTGTAACTGTTGGTGTTACATCGGCGCGTTTGGAGACGTGGGCTCCGGCGATGCCGTGAGCTCCGGCGAGCATGACGAAGTCGGGGGAGAGGATGGGGCTGTTGGAGTAGTTCTTGTCGTAGAAGGCCTCCTGCCATTGGCGGACCATGCCGAGGAAGCCGTTGTTGATGACGGCGATATTGATGGCGTAGCCCTCCTGCGCGATGGTGGAGAGCTCGCAGGCGGTCATCTGGAAGCCGCCGTCACCGGCGATGACCCAGACGTCTTTCTCGGGGCAGGCTGCCTTTGCGCCGATGGCGGCGGGGAGAGCGAAGCCCATGGTGCCGAGGCCGCCGCTGGTGATGAGGGAGCGGGGGGCGTCGTGCTTGTAGTACTGGGCCTCCCACATCTGATGCTGGCCTACGTCGGTGACGATGATGGTCTGGGCGAGGCGACCGGCGGCGAGGGCTTCGCGCCAGATGTCGTTGATGACGTGGGCGGCGTAGAGGTGGCCGTTGTCGGGCAGGTTGATGATGTCGCGGACGGAGGCGGTACCCTTCATGGCGTTGACTTCATCGATCCATGCGGTGTCGCTCTGAGCGGGCAGGATGGGGAGAAGCTGGTCGAGAGTCTTGGCGAGGTCGCCGATGAGGGCTACGTCTACCTTGACGTTCTTGTTGATCTCGGAGGGGTCGATCTCGATGTGGATCTTCTTTGCGTTGGGCGCGTAGTGGGCGAGGTTGCCGGTGACGCGGTCGTCGAAGCGCATGCCGAAGGCGAGGAGGAGGTCGGCCTGCTGGATGGCGTTGTTGACCCAGGACTCACCGTGCATGCCCATCATGCCGAGGGAGAGTGGGTGGTAGGTGGGGAACGCGCCTAAGCCTAAGAGAGTCGATGCGACGGGGATCTGGCGGCGTTCGGCGAAGGCGATGACCTGGTCGCGGGCGCCGGACTCAACGATGCCGTGACCGGCGAGGATGAGGGGGCGCTTGGCGGCGAGGAGCAGCTCGATGGCCTGCTGCATGGAGGCGGACTCGGCCTTGAGCATGGGGTGGTCGCGATGGGGCTCGGGCGCGGCGGCTTCGAAGTCGTAGGTGGCGGTGCCTTGCTGGGCGTCCTTGGTGATGTCGACGAGGACGGGGCCGGGGCGTCCAGAGCGGGCTACCTGGAAGGCTTCGCGTACGGTTGCGGCGATGTCTTCGGCACGGGTGACGAGGTAGTTGTGCTTGGTGATGGGCAGGGTGATGCCGGTGATGTCGACTTCCTGGAAGGCGTCGGAGCCGAGGACCTTGGAGGACACCTGGCCGGTGATCGCGACCATGGGGATTGAGTCCAGCATGGCGGTGGCGATGCCCGTGACGAGGTTGGTTGCACCGGGTCCGGAGGTGGCCATGCAGACGCCGACCTTGCCGGAGGCGCGCGCGTAGCCGTCGGCCATGTGCGATGCGCCCTGCTCGTGGCGGACGAGGACGTGGTGGATGGGGAACTTGCGCAGGGCGTCGTAGATGGGGAGGATGGCTCCGCCGGGGTAGCCGAAGATGGTGGTGGTGCCCTCGCCTACTAGGGTGGCCCAGAGGATTTCTGCTCCGGTGAGTTGCGGGTGTTGATTTGCAGATTCAGATGTTGAGTTCATATATCCTCATTTCCAGAAGAAGGTC
>JANYER010000111.1 GCA_025359825.1 Granulicella sp. | reverse complement strand
TGACCGTGCTAGGCAAGTACTAAAGGGTAAGGGCTTTCCGGATTTCGTAATAGATGCCGCCTTTGTCGCGGTAACAAATACAACAAAGCGGTAAATGGAGCTTCTATATGGCAGTACTGGTCAATAAAGAAACACGACTGATCGTGCAGGGAATCACCGGACGTGAGGGCCTGTTCCACGCCCAGGGTTGCCGCGATTATGGCACCAAGGTTGTCGGCGGCGTCACTCCGGGCAAGGGCGGCACGACCGTCGATGGCTTCCCGGTCTTCAATACCGTGGAAGAGGCAGTGAGCGAGACGGGCGCCAATGTTTCGGTGATCTTTGTGCCGCCACCGTTTGCTGCGGATGGAATTCTGGAGGCGACTGCGGCGGGGCTTCCGCTGGTCATCTGCATCACCGAAGGCATTCCGGTGCTGGACATGGTGAAGGTGTGGGAGGTTGTGAAGAACTCGAAGTCGCGGCTGATCGGACCGAACTGCCCGGGCGTCATCTCGCCGGGTAAGGCGAAGGTCGGCATTATGCCGGGCCGCATCCACAAGGAAGGCTCAGTCGGAATCGTGTCGAAGTCGGGCACCCTGACCTATGAGGCGGTGTACCAGTTGACGACGCGTGGCATCGGCCAGTCGACGGCGATTGGTATCGGTGGCGACCCGATCATCGGGACGACGCACATTGATGCCTTGAAGCTGTTGAACGAGGACCCCGAGACCGAAGCGATCATTATGATCGGTGAGATCGGCGGATCTGCGGAAGAGGCGGCTGCGAAGTACATCAAGGAGTTTGTGAAGAAGCCGGTGGTCGGCTTTATCGCTGGGCAGACGGCACCTCCGGGACGCCGTATGGGCCACGCGGGAGCAATCATCTCGGGCGGTGAAGGTACTGCTGCGGAGAAGATGAAGGCCATGACCGAAGTCGGCATCACTGTCGTAAAATCGCCTGCTGAGATTGGCGAAGCGATGGCTCGTGTGTTGGGTAAGGCTTAGGAATCTGCTTTAGTGGCAGCCACGCAGAACGGCCAGCCACGCCAGCGACAGCACGATCGATCCAACAACGCCAACCAGAAAAATCGATGAGTGACCCGGGGCTTCCATGATGGAGGCCCTGTCGTTTTCCTGCGGGTTGAAGGGGTTGTAGTGCAGCGGAATCGTCTCGTTCTGCGGGATGGCTTTGGGAGATTGAAACTCGCCGGAGTAGAGCTGACCGTGGGCGTAGTAGTCGAAGGTGATGCGGTACTTATCGCCGGTCTGGACGCCGAGCGTGAGAGTGTTCATGCGCGCGAACTGGAACCGGCATGTGGTGACAGTAGCCTGGGTCTCGATCCAACCGGGTGGTGGGGTGTGGGGCATAGGGCCTATAGGAGTAGATGCAAAATGAGGCCGGAGAGCGATTGCTCTCCGGCCTCGTTGCGTGCGAGTTGGAGTTACTTGATGAGGTTGCCGAGGGTGTCAGCGTACTCGATCGGGGCGAGGTTGAGTTCCTTGAGGCTGGGCTCAATCTTAGCCTTATCGCCGACCGCTACGATGATGAGGTGGTCAGGATGGACGTCCTCCTTCGCGGCTGCTGTGACGGCTTCAGCGGTGACGGCGCGGTAGGCGTCGGGCAGCTTGGCGTAGTAGTCCAGCGGACGATCGTAGAGGAAGATGGTGGCCATGGCCCCGGCGGTGGCTGCTGTGGTCTCAAACAGTGCCGGAATGGACTGGACGCGGGCGTCCTTGGCCATCTTCAATTCCGCTGCGGTGGGCGGCTCGGTCTGGATGCGTTTCAGCTCGAACATCATCTCCTTGGCGGCTGCGGCGGTGACGTCGGTCTTCACCAGGCCGCCAGCGAGGAAGGCGCCGCCGTCCCGGTAAAGAGCATAGCCGGACTGTGCGCCGTAGGTATAGCCATGCACCTCGCGAAGGTTCATGTTGATGCGGCTGGCGAAGCTGCCCCCGAGGGTGTAGTTCATGATTTGCAGCGCTTCGAGGTTCGGCGTGGAGCGTGGTACTCCGATGCCGTAGGCGAAGAGTGCAGTCTGAGGCGAACCGGGCTTATCGACGATGACGACGCGGAGTGAAGGAGCTGCGGGCGCAGGTGGCAGCGTAATGGCCGTCGCTGCCTTACCGGTCCAGCCGCCGAAGTAGCGCTCGGCGAGCTGACGTGCTGCGGCCTCCTTGATGTCCCCTGCGAGCACGAGGGCCGAATCCTGAGGGCCGTAGTGCGCGGACCAGAAGCTCATCATCTCGTCGCGGGTGATGGATTTGACGCTCTCCACGGTGCCGGTGCTGCTGGCACCGTAGGGTTGATCGCCGTAGACCAGCTTGGGGCCGACGCGCTGGGCGATGGCTGGAGGCTGGTCGCCTTCCTGCTGGATGGCGGTCATACGCTGTTTGCGGACGCGCTCGAAGTCGGCCTCTGGGAAGGAGGGGTGCAGGACGACGTCGGCGAGCAGGTCCATGGCGGCGTCGGTGTTGTTGGTCAGGACGCTGACGCTGTTAGTAGTGCCATCCATGGAGGAGAAGGCGCCGAGACGGGTTCCGATGCGCTCCGAATCTTCCGCGAGTTGGGTGGTGTTGCGGCTGGCTGTGCCCTCGGTGAGCATGGAGGCGGTGAAGGCAGCCAGGCCAGGCTTATCCGCTGGGTTGGTCTCGCTACCGGAGCGCGAGACCATCGTGGCGGCGAGCACGGGCAGGTTGGTGTCTTCGACCAGCAGAACCTTCAGACCGTTCTTCAACGTGAAGGTCTTGGGCACGGGCAGGTGGAAGGTGAGGGCCGGGCCGGGTGCCGGAACGGTCTTGCGCCAGTTCTGAGCGGTCTCAAAGTCGGCGGAGTAGGGTGCGGTCAGCTTGACGTCTGCATCGGTGTTGGCCGGGCTGCGCGGTACGTCGTCAACGACCTTCTTGCCGGGGATGCAGGCTACGACGACGGCCTGGTTTTTGTTGAGGTACTTGGCTGCTGCAGCCTTGACGCTGGCCGGGGTAGCGGCCTGGTAGCGGGCGATGTCCTTGGGCAGGTAGCCGGGGTCGCCGAGGTATTGGTTGTAGCTGTTGAGGGTATCGGCGATACCGCCGAAGCCGCCGAGGCGCTGCAGTCCGGTGACGGTGCGGGTGACCTCAATAGTGCGGGCGGAGTCGAGCTCGTCCTGCGTGGGGCCTTCTGCCTGAAACTTCGCGAGCTCCTGCCAGAAGGTGGCTTCGAGGTCCTCCAGTTTCACGCCGGGCTTGGCCGTGAGGACGCACTCAAAGATGCCGGTGAGCTTCAACGCATCGTTGCGGCAGCTGACGGACTGCGCGTTCTGCATCTGGTAGATGAACTTCTGGTCCATACGGCTGGCCTTCGCTCCGCCCAGCACGTATCCGGCGAGCGAGACATCGACGTCGCCCGCAGCGTACGCAGCAGGAGTGAGGAAGGCGATGCGCAACTGCGGCAGCTTGACGGTGTCGGTGACAGTGGCGCGCTTCTGCTCCGTGATGGCCGGGGTCGGAGTCGTGGCGGTAGTTACCGGCTCGGCCTTGGGGCCTTGCGGGATGGGGCCGAAGTACTTGGTCAGCAGCGCCTTCAACTCGGCGGGCTTGAAGTCGCCGGCGATGGCGATGCTGGCGTTATTGGGCGTGTAGAACTGCTGGTGGAAGTCGCGGATATCGTTGATGCGCGCGGCTTCGATGTCAGCGTGGGAGCCGATGACGTCCGCATAGTACGGGTGCTCCTTGGGGAAGAGAAGCAGGTAGGCTTTCTCGTTGGCAGCACTGTAGGGACGGCCTTCACCCTGGCGGCGCTCATTGCGGACGACGTCGCGCTGGTTGGTCAGCTTCTCGCGGTCCAGGCCTTCCAGCAGGAAGCCCATGCGATCGCTCTCCAGCCATAGGGCAAGCTCAAGCTGGTTGCTGGGGACGGTCTCGAAGTAGTTGGTGCGGTCGAAGCTGGTGGTTCCGTTGACGTCGGTCGCGCCAGCGCCCTGGACGTACTTGATGTGTGCCTTTTCGCCGACGTGCTCGGAGCCCTCGAACATCATGTGCTCAAAGAGATGGGCGAAGCCGGTGCGGCCAGCGCGCTCGTTCAGCGGGCCGACGTGATACCAGAGGTCGACTGCAACCAGCGGCAGGCGGTGGTCCTCATGGGTGAGGACCACGAGGCCGTTGGGCAGGGTGAACTTTTCATACTTTAGCTCTGGCAGCTTCAATGCTTTTGCCGGGGGCAGCTTGGCCGCAGTCTTGGAGGCTGCGAGCTTTTGCGCAAATGCGGGAATCGCGGTAAGTGTTACTGCGCTGCTAAGCGCGAGTGCGCCAGCGAGTGCTGCGCGTGAGGTGCTACGTGCCAGGGTGGCGATGGTGCTCTGCATGGAACGGACTCCGGGTGAATGGATGATGAATGCAGCCGAAGGATACCACCCGGACAGCATGGTTCGGTAGCCCGAAACCTCGCTGTAGCGGCTGTTTTCCGGTACGATTGAGGGAGCGATACGAATCGAACCAGAACTTTCAGGAGCAGAAACTCACCCATGTCTCAGCGCACATTCAGCATCATCAAGCCGGACGCAGTCCGCAAGGGCCACACGGCCGCCATCCTCGCCTCAATTGAGAAGGCGGGCTTCAAGATTGTCTCCATCAAGCGGTTGTCGATCTCCAAGGCGCAGGCCGAGGGCTTCTACCACGTCCACGCAGCGCGTCCGTTCTTTGGCGAACTCACGGAGTTCATGAGCTCCGGCCCGATCTTCCCCATGGTGCTCGAGAAGGACAACGCCATCGCCGACTTCCGCAAGCTGATGGGTGCCACCAACCCGGCCCAGGCCGAAGAGGGAACGATCCGTAAGCAATTCGCTGCCTCCATCGGCGAGAACGCCATCCACGGCTCTGACGCCGAGGATACGGCTGCCTTCGAGATCGGCTACTTCTTTGCCGGTATCGAACTGCAGTAAGAGTTTTCAGCGGTATTGATTTGCAGTAGAAACAGCAATGGCAGGAGCGATGCTCCTGCCATTGCTGCGTCTGCGGTGGTGTGGGATCTGACTACTTTTCGAAGAGCTTGAGGTCGATGAAGTCGCCCATGATCTTGTAGCCGCCATCGGCCGGATGCAAGTGGTCGCCGGAGTCCGCTGCGGCTGCGAAGACCGCCGGGTTGGCAGGGTCCTGCGTGGCCTTGTCGAAGTCGATGACTCCGTCAAGCTGGTTGGTGGTGCGAATCCATTTGTTGATGGCCTGGCGCATGGCTTCACCCTCCGGCGAAGAGTAGCCAGCGCCGGTGTAAGGCGTGAGGGTTGCGCCGATTACCTTGATGCCGTGGGTGTGGGCGCGCTCCGCCATCTGGCCGAGTGCGGCGATTAGTTCGTCAGCGGTGACCAGGTCGTCGCGCTTCAAGGGCGTGGTGGCATGGCCGATGTCGTTGATGCTCTCCAGGAAGATGAGGTATTTCACGCCAGCCTGGGCGAGAACGTCGCGGTCGAAGCGGGCAAGGGCGTTTGGACCTGCTTGATCATGCAGCACGCGATTGCCGCTAATGGCTTCGTTGATGACGGCAAGGTTCGCGGTCTTCTTATTGGCCTGCAGGCGACGGGCGAGGATGTTGGGCCAGCGCGAGTTGGTGTCGCGTGTGCTCTTGGCGCCGTCGGTGATGCTGTCGCCGATGGTGACGATGGCCGCGGCATCGGCGGGGAGCTTCACCTCAATGCTCTTGACGAAGGGCCAATTGTAGATCTCCTTCGCGTCGTCGAATTGCTTCGAGCCAACCACGTTGCCAGCGGCGGCGTAGCTGGTCTGTAGCGCAAGTTGGTGGGCGGAGACCTGCCGCATGGGCTGGGCTGGCAGATAAATGCTGACGGCAACATCGGCAAAAGGCGGCAGCTTTAGCGCGACGGGATCGGAGAGGACCATCGCTCCGGCGGGAATGGTGACCGACGGCTGTCCGCCGAAGGTCAGTACATTCGCTGTGGGAAGCTGCACCTCGGTCTTGCCAGTGCTGAGGGCGATGCGGGCCGCGCCAATGGTCAAAGGGTCCAGGCCAAGCTCGTTGCTGAAACTAACACGGACCAGCGGGCCACCCAGCGAGACGCGAACGATCTCACGCAGCGTGGTGTCAGGAGCAACGGCCTTACCCTCTGCGTTGGCGACGGCAAGCGGCGATGCGCCCCACGTGCCGACCCAGTGGTCGGGTGCAGCGGCGACGGCCAGCGGCGTGAGGGCGGGGAGCAGGAGCAGGGCGGCAAGGCATTTGCTGCGAAGGTTCATGTTCGTCCTTATATCGGTGCGATTGGGAGGCATATTACTGTGCCAGACCATCCTATCGCTGTTTTTGTTGAGCGACGATATTCACGTATAGTTGCCCTGTCTGAAACAAGGGCTAAAGAAACGTGCCCCAAAAAATGAGGGAATGCTGACGATGCGAAGCGTACTGAATCGAACAAGGGTTATTCTGTTGACCATGACAACCGCACTAGCCGCACATGCTGCAGTAACCAAGGCCCCCTTTGGAACAACGCCGGACGGTACGGCAGTGGATGTTTACACGCTGAAGAGCGACGCCGTCGAAGCAAAGATCATGACCTACGGGGCCCGCGTGGTGTCCATCAAAACCGCCGACCGCGACGGCAAGATGGGCGAGGTGACCCTGGGCTACAGCGCGCTCGACGGCTATCTGGCCGATGCCACGACCTACTTCGGCGCGGTGGTGGGGCGTTACGGCAACCGCATTGCGCTGGGCACCTTCAAGATCGACGGCCACGAGTATCGCGTTCCCATCAACAACAGTGGTCAGTCCCTGCACGGCGGGACGAAGGGCTTCGACAAGATTGTGTGGCAGGCCCACGCCATCGCCGGTGGTGTGGAGATGACGCTGGTCAGCAAGGACGGCGACATGGGTTACCCCGGCACGTTGACCGCGCATGTGCGCTACTCGCTGCATCACAACGCCCTGCGCATCGACTACAGCATGAGCACCGACAAGACGACCGTGGTCAACCTGACCAACCACACCTACTTCAACCTGGCCGGCGGCGGAACGGTGCTGGGGCATGAGGTGACGCTGCCTGCCGATCACTACACTCCAGTGAGCAAGGTGCTGATCCCTACAGGCGAACTGCCCTCCGTAGAAGGCACACCCTTCGACTTTCGCAAGGGGACGACCATCGGTGCACGTATCCATGACAACAACGAGCAGCTGGAGATCGCCGGGGGCTACGACCACAACTGGGTGCTGCGCGGACACAACGGCGAGGTGAAGACCGCCGCCCGCGTCTACGAGCCGAACAGCGGCCGCGTTTTGACCGTGACGACAACGGAGCCCGGCGTACAGTTCTACTCCGGCAACTTCCTGGACGGGACGAAATTTGGCAAGGCCGGCGAGGGTCATGAGAAGAACGGCGGCCTCTGCCTGGAGACGCAGCACTACCCTGACTCACCCAACCATCCCTCGTTCCCAACCACGTTGTTGAAGCCCGGTGAGACGCGCCACAGCATGACCACCTTCACCTTCTCCACGCACGCGAAGTAGCGAACGAGGTCTGGATGGAGGGTTCGCATCCGTTGACTCCCGATTACCTGCATACTCGCAGGCGCGATGCGGAGGGCATCTTCCGTCATGCGCTGGACGAGTGCCGTCCGGGGCGTGCGATGCAGCACGCAGTGCGGGTGGTCGACGGCATCATGATGGTCGACGGCCATCGCTACGAGCTGGACTCGTACGAGCGCTTGCTGTTGGTGGCGATCGGCAAGGCCTCCACAACGTTGACTGAATCGTTTCTGCAAAGCGTCGGCGATGCTGCCCCACGCTTCGAAGGGGTCGTCGCGACCGTCGCACCTCCGGCACTGCTTCCGCTGCCTGCAAGGCTTCTGCTTCTGCAAGCGGGTCATCCCAGCCCGACGCAAGGTTCGCTGGATGCCGCTGCGGCGACCCTCAAGCTGCTGCACTCGGCGACGGAGCGCGACTTGGTGGTCTTTCTGATCAGCGGTGGCGGCTCCTCCATGATGGAGCAGATGCTGGACCCAAGCATCACGCTGGCGGATATCGCGTCCACCCACCGGTCCCTGGTGGAGTGCGGCGCGCCCATCGCTGCGATGAATGTGGTGCGAAAACATCTCTCTGCCGTGAAGGGCGGACGGCTCGCTGTTGCGGCGACGGCTGCCGAACAGATTACTCTCTTCCTCTCCGATGTACCCAGCGGCGAACTCGATGCGCTGGCAAGCGGACCGACCATGCCGGACCGCAGCACAGTCGCCGATGCGCAACGCGTCGTTGCCGAGTACGGCCTCGCGAATCAATTTCCGCATCCAGTGTTGGATCTGCTCGCATCGCCTGATCTGCCTGAAAGTCCAAAGCCCGGTGACGCCGCTTTCCAGCGCTCTCACTGGCGCGTGCTGATGGATTCCGACACGCTGGCAGATGCTGCGGCTTCCTCCGCACGCAGTCTCGGCTGGCAGATCACGATCGACTCCAGTTGTGACGACTGGACAGTTGAAGCAGCGGCCGAATACTTGATGGAGCGGCTCGACACGCTCAAAGCCGCCAACCCGGATAAACCTATCTGCCTGATCAACAGTGGCGAGGTTACGGTACAGGTTCCGGCGATGGCGACAGGCCGTGGGGGGCGCAACCAGCACTTCGCCCTACTATGTGCAGAGCGGATTGCCGGTAAGGATCGCTTGGTCCTTAGCGCAGGCAGCGACGGCATCGACGGCAATAGTCCCGCCGCCGGAGCCTTGGTAGATGGCACCACACATGCTCGTTCCTTAGAGGCTGGCTTCTCGATTCAAGACGTTCTCGCCAACTTCGACTCGTTCCATTTGCTCCAGGATGTGGGCGACAGCCTAATGCTTGGTCCTACGGGCAACAACCTGCGCGATCTACGCATCCTGCTGGCACCGTAGCATTGGCAGCACTCGTGCGTAAGACACAGACAGCCGCACAGGTTTTATAGTGGGAGTGCGGTGCAGTGCTTGGCTTGCCAAGCCGCCGCGGGGAGAGCATCTCAACCATGAACATACAGTTTGCCTTCGGCAAAGACGGCCTGTTGGTTCACCTGCCGGAAGGGCCACGTTACGACGTGGTGGAGAGCCGCTCCGCCTCCGCGCTACCTGATGCGAACGCTGCACTGGACGCCGCGCTGGATGCTCCCATCGGCTGCAGGCCGCTGTACGAGCTGGCGCTGGGTAAGAAGACCGCGGCGATCTCGGTGTGCGACATCACCCGGCCTGCACCGAATCGCGTCACGCTGCCGCCGCTGCTGAAGCGACTACATGCGGCGGGAATCCCCGTTGAGGGCGTCACCATCCTGATTGCGACCGGCCTGCATCGTGGTGCCACTCCAGAGGAGATAGACTCTATCCTGGGGTCGGAGATCGCTTCCACCTATCGCGTCATCAACCACGACGCCAAGGTGGCGAGCGCCCAGCGCGCGCTGGGCTCTACGCGCCG
Organism: Granulicella sp.; assembly: GCA_025359825.1. GTDB lineage: Bacteria > Acidobacteriota > Terriglobia > Terriglobales > Acidobacteriaceae > Edaphobacter. The sequence continues at coordinate 1,078 of JANYER010000111.1, read as the reverse complement.
CGGCACACCGGTCTATATCGATGAGCGATTCATGGCTGCGGACCTGCACATCACTCTGGGCTTTATCGAACAGCACCTGATGCTTGGCTTTTCCGGCGGACGCAAGTTGATTGCGCCGGGGCTCGCCGGGCAGGAGACTATCAAGGTCATCCACTCACCGCGATTTATGCGCGAGCCGATGGCGACCGAGGGTTCCATCGAACAGAACCCCCTGCACGAGGAGCTGCTGGAGATCGCGCGGATGGCGCGGCACGACTTCCTGCTCGACGTGACCCTGACGCAGAGCCGCGAGATCTCCGGTGTCTTTGCAGGCGAGCCTGTCGCGGCGCATGTAGCCGGCGTGGACTTCCTGCGTGGCACATCGCTCGAGAAGCTCACCGGCCTGGCCGACGTCGTCATCACCAGCGCAGCAGGTCATCCGCTGGACCTCACCTTCTACCAGCTCATCAAGGGAGTGACAGCCGCCCAGCACATCGTCAAGACCGGGGGCAGGATTCTGGTGTTGGGCGAGTGCACGGAGGGTATCGGCTCGCCCGAGTTCAAGCAAAAGCTGCGGGAGTATCGCGGCAGCGAAAGCTACTTGGCAAGTTTGCTGAACGTGCCCGTTGAAGTCGATCAGTGGCAGCTCGAAAAGCTGGCCCTTACCAGTCAGCACAACGAGATTCTGTTCTACGCACCGGGTGCCGCGGCAAGCGAGCTGGGCAGTCTGGGGGAGAGTACGTTCGCGACAGTGGATGAGGCCGTGGCAGCAGCACTCGATGGTCTGCCGGAGGGGTCGCGCGTCGCGCTGGTGCCGGAAGGGCCGTACGTCTTCGCTCGTGTAGTCGTTTAGAAAACAATGCGGAGACAGGTGGATTACTGTGCAGCAGCGGGGAATGCGGCTGCGATCTTGCACGCTTGAGGCGCATTCTCTGAACGGCCAGCGTGACAGATACTCTGGAACATTGCAGCGGCCTTCGGGCTTTGGACGCGAGCAGCCGCGACTGCGTAGTACCAGTCGGCCGCATCTTTATTGGCAGCCGTGGCGATCGCATCGGCGTGGGCCAGCGTATCTAGCGCCTGCTCGTTTTGCCCTAGA
>JANYER010000102.1 GCA_025359825.1 Granulicella sp. | reverse complement strand
GAGTATCTGAAGCGACGGGACGATGCAGGTTTCCTACTGCGAAGCGCGGTGCAGGTAGCGATGCCGTGGGCGCAATCCGTGGTGGTGTGTGCGATGAACTATAACGCCGGCGGGCCACGCTCCATTGAGCCAGCCAACGCGGATGAGGGTTGGATCGGGCGTTATGCGTGGAGCGGGCGTGGTGAGGAGGGGGCAGGCGTGGTAAGCGGGTTGGCCGCTACGGACTATCACGAAGAGTTGCTGGGCAGGTTGCGGCAAATGGAGATGCAACTGTTGACCCGGGTGGAATGCGAGACACGGTGCTATGTGGACACGGGCCCGCTGGTGGAGCGATCGTTAGCCGAGCGAGCCGGGGTGGGTTGGATTGGGAAAAATACTTGCGTCATCAATCAGGGACAAGGGTCGTGGTTGCTATTGGCGGTGATTGTTACCTCGTTGCCGAGGAGAGCGGACGTAGAGATTGTCGAGGCGGCGGACCGATGTGGGAGTTGCACACGCTGTATCGATGCTTGTCCCACGGGAGCGCTGCTTGGGGAGCGGGAGATGGATGCTTCGCGTTGCATTGCGTATCTGACGATCGAGAAGAAGGGCATGATCGCGGAGGACCTGCGAGAGGCTATGGGCAGGCAGGTATTTGGGTGCGATATCTGCCAGGATGTCTGTCCGTGGAACCGGCGTGCGCCGGTTTCGGTTCGGAACGGGAGTTTGGCGCGTGCGGAGTTGATCAATCCCGCGCTGGAGTGGTTAGCGGGGATGGATGCGGACGAGTTTAAGCAATGGTTTTCTGGCTCTCCGCTTGAGCGGACGAAGCGGAAGCGGCTGCTGCGAAACGTCGCAATTGCGATGGGAAACAGCGGGGAGCAACGATTCCTGGAGCAGCTGCGGGAGTGGATGAAGGGCGATGACCCAGTTCTGGCTGAGGCGGCGACCTGGGCGGTGGGTCGTCTAGAGAAGGCGGCGTCGGCAGAGAACGGTCTACCTGCTAGCATCGGGAGACGGTGTGTAGGCTAGCCCGTACGACCTGCGTCTATGTTTTCAATTGTGCACAAAGATATCGCGAAGGTGGAGAACGGCGTTGCGTCACCAGGCGCGAAGACGGCTGTTGGCTCAACCTTGACCACGGACCAAGAGACAGAGAAGCCAATTGACGACGTCCAGCCGGTGGTAATGCAGTACGGTTTTGGTGCGCAACTCGTCGCGCTGGCAAAGTATATGGTGCGGTCTGAGGTGCACACCTATGCTTTCAGTGTGGCTGCCAACGTGATTCTCTCGTTGTTTCCTTTTATCGTGCTGCTGCTGACGATTTGCCGAAGAGTCTTTCACTCCCGCGCTATGGAAGGTGTGGTCGCTGACATGATGCGGAGCTTTCTGCCTACAGGGCAGGACTTTGTCATCCGAAATATGCAGGTTCTTGCTCACCCGCAGAAGGGCGTGCAGGTCTTCTCGCTGGTGATGCTGCTGGTCTCGTCGACCGGCGTCTTTCTACCGCTGGAGGTGGCTCTGAACGATGTGTGGGGAGTGAAGAAGAACCGCTCATACCTGCACAATCAGGTCGTTTCGCTGGGACTGGCCTTTGCGGTGGGGGTACTTGCAATGATGTCGGTGGCTTCGACGGCTGGGCAGAATAGCATTTTAGGCTGGGTATTTTTCGGGCATACGCAGAACGTGTTCTACCAATTTGCCGTGCATGGTGCGATGAAGTTCTTTGCCGTGGTAGCTAGTATTCTGCTGTTCTTCCTGGTGTATTGGGTATTGCCGTTTCGCAAGGTGCCAGCCCGGGCCGTTCTACCCACGGCGATTGTGATCGGTTTGCTATGGGAAGTTGCTAAATTACTCTATGTACGGGCCTTGCCGTGGTTGGACTTTCAGGCCGTCTACGGCCCGTTTTATATCTCCGTGGGGCTGATGATGTGGGCGTTTCTCTCCGGACTTTTGCTGCTGGCCGGCGCGCATTTTTCTGCGACCCGCTATACCCTGCGATTGGCGCGCGAGGCTGAGAATGAAAAGCGGGAGCCTTTGAATTCATGACGATGCCGGGCCGCACTGAAGTGACCAAAACTGGCTGGCGAATCCCTACCGGGGTAGCAGGGGCGACCTTGTGGCTGGGGATAGCGTTCTGCATCCTGTGGCTACTCCAGCGTCTGCCGGGGACAGCAGGAAGCCTTTTTACAGTCTTGCAGATACTTGTTGGCCTGGTGCTTTTAGGCGTGGCCGGAGTATGGGCTGTGAGGTTGGTGCGGCAGCACATGTTGTGGAGTCTTCGGAATAAGCTGGTGCTCACCTACTTGCTGATTGGGCTAGCGCCTGCGGTATTGTTCGTTACGCTGGTCTTGATCTCTGCGTATATTGCGGCTGGGCAGTTTGCCATCCATCTGGCAGATTCACGGATGCAGTCTGAGTTGGAGCAGATGTCGGTTGAGAATGTCAACCGTACCCGTCGGATCGCCCGGTACATGGATACGCATGACTTTACAATGCCGTCAGGGCCGCCCGGTGGACCTCCCCAAAGTGCGAGAACAGACCCGGAGGACACCCCACGAACAAAACTCCAAAGAGAGAGCACCTATTACCTGAATGGCGTTCCGGTTACGGCGAGCGGGACGTCAGGGGAGCCGGCACGAGCCCAGACGAGGACCCCGTTCGGGTTGCCGCCGTGGGCCGCCGATCTCTCCGGCTCGGAGTTTCACGGCTTGGTATTGGATGGCAATGAACTCTTCCTGGTAGCGCTGCATCAACACCATCTCGCGGACGGGCGAGTCTTCAGCATGGTCAGCAGTCTGCCTGTGGATGCAGGTGTGATGGACCTGATCGCGGACGGACTGGGGTGGGCTGGCCTGTTGCCTGTAAAGACCGGTACGACGACTACCGAGACGCAGAGTCCGGTGAGCGATAGCAGCGCTTCTACACGTACTGGTGCAGGTAAGGAAGCCGCAGCTCCGGTGGAAGAGAGCGCCACCGCAGTACAGAAGAAGTCGCGGACGCGGAAGAATGGGACGCGTAGACCAAGTAACTGGATCTCTGGTGGGAACACTCCAAGTGGGGTGAATCTGGCGGATATCCGGGTCCGCTTTCCATCGACTGTGGCGGTGACGGATTGGGACAGCGGCGACCAGGACAACATTCCGATTGAGGTAACCTCGCGACCGTCGTTGCTCTATCGGCAACTCTTCGGAAGCTCGCTGGGCGGAATCATCAGCAGCGTCATTCGAATCGCCCTGATAATCCTTTGCGTGGTGTTTTTCCTAATTGAGCTGCTGGCCTTGGTGTTGGCAATCCGACTGAGCCAAACCATCACCGGCTCCGTCCATGATTTATATGATGCGACGTTGAAGATTGATCGGGGGGAGCTGGGGCATCGGATTGGGGTCGAGCGGAACGACCAGTTGGCGGAGCTGAGCCGGTCGTTCAACCGGATGACGGGGTCGCTGCAACGGCTGCTGGTGGAGCAGAAGGAGAAGGAGCGGCTCCAGAATGAGCTCTCCATCGCTCAGGAGGTGCAGGCGAACCTGTTTCCAAGACAGGACTGCGATCTGCCGTCGTTGCAGCTTCACGGCGTCTGCAGGCCTGCGCGAACGGTAAGCGGCGATTACTACGATTTTTTGGTGTTTCATGAGGAGGCGCATGAGGGGGTGCCGGGGAGGCGTGAGACAGGGGTGGGGATTGCGCTGGGGGACATCAGTGGGAAGGGCATCTCGGCTGCACTGCTGATGGCTACGCTGCACTCTGCGGTACGGGCGTACCGGTTCGCCAGTGAGGAGCTGGTGTACAGCGAGTCGCATCTGGAGGGGCTGACGGCTAGTAAGGATGGGGAAGGGGGAGAGTGTGATGAGCTGTTCCAGTCGCCGGGGCGGATTATGTCCCTGCTGAACCGTCATCTGTACCGGAGCACGCAGCCGGAGAAGTACGCCACACTGTTCCTGGCCCACTACGATGCCGCGTCGTCGCTGCTGACCTACTCGAACGCCGGGCAGTTGCCGCCGCTAGTGCTGAGCCGCGATGGGAGTATTCGGCGGCTGGATAAGGGTGGGACTGTGGTGGGGCTGATGGACGGGATGAGCTACGAGGAGGACCGGTTCACCATGCAGGTGGGGGACATCATGGTGGCTTATTCGGACGGAGTGACGGAGCCAGAGAACGACTTCGGGGAGTTTGGTGAGGAGCGGATGATGGAGGTGGTGCAGCGGTATCGCGACCAGCCCCTGCATGTGATCTCGTCGCAGGTGATGCAGGCCCTGGATGCGTGGATCGGGGCGGACGAGCAGCCGGATGACATTACGCTGGTACTGGCTCGGCAGCTCTAGCAACCGCCGCGGAAGCATTTATTTAGAGGGCTGGGATGCCTTGATGACGATAGCGTTAGGGGAGGGGCCGGCGGGTAGGGTGGTGAAGAGGGTGGGTCCGAGGGTACCCTGGGTACGGATGACGGCGATGTCACCGGAGTGGGCGTCGGCGGCCAGCAGCAGGTGCTGGTCGGCGGAGAAGGCGAGGGCGTCGGGGGCAGAGCCGGTGCGGACGCTGGCTGCGAGGCGGCCGTCGTCGATGCTGTAGACGCTGATCGAGTCGGCACCGAAGTTGGAGACCCAGAGGGTGCTGTTATCTTGTCCTACGATGCCGTGGACGGGGCGGTCGCCGATGGGGAAGGTGTTGCTGACCTCATTGGTCCAGGTGGACAGTTCGGAGATGGTGTTGGATCCGAAGTTGGAGACGAGTAACTCACCGCCGTCGGGTTTGATGGCGAGGTGGACGGGGTTAGTGCCGACGTCGAGGAGGGTGAGGAGGTGGTCGGCTAGGGCGGCCGGATCCTGGCGGGCAGGCCATGAGCCGGGCTCGGCGGCGAGGGCGATGGCCATGACCTGGTGGCCGGCGGAGCAGGCGACGAAGGCCTTGGAGGAGTCGGGCAGGATGATGGCGTCGGTGGGGCCGGGGCAGCCAGGGTAGGCGGTGCGGAGCTGGAGGATGCCGAGGCCGGAGGCTCCGGGCGCGTAGGGGGCGACGGAGTAGATGGAGACGCTGTTGCTGGCGCGGTTGGTGACGACGAGGGTGCGGGAGTCGGGGGAGATGCGGGCGAGGCCGGGCTGCTCGCCGGTGCCGACGACGGCGATCTCGCGGCGACGGTCGAGGTCGAGGACGGAGACGGTGTTGGAGCCGGAGTTGGCGACGAAGGCGCGGTGGCCGGATGGCTCGACGGCGATGAAGTAGGGAAGCTTGTGGACCGGGATGGTGGCTACGACTTGGTTGGCGGCGGAGTCGATGACGGTGATGGAGCCGGACACCGTGGCTGAGCCGGTATTGACGACGTAGACTTCGTTGCGGACTGGGTTGATGGCCAGGCCGGTGGGGTTGAGGCCGACCTGGAGGGTGCGGTCGGGGCGGAGGTAGACGAGGTCTAGGACGGAGACGGTGTTGGCGGCGCCGTTGGAGACGTAGGCGAACTCGTGGTATCCGGCGGGGACGTCGGGGAAGGCGTTGCGGCGGCAGCCTGATGCGGCAAGGGCCGTGCAGAGCGTGATGAGTAGGAAGCGGATGGGGCTGGACACTGTTGCGAGTCTATCGGGGTGGGTTGATGGGCTGCAAGGTTTGGACTGTAATTGTGTTGTGTGCATGGCGCCCCTCCCCTCCCCTTATTTGTGCTAAAGTCTTCATTCGATTTGGCTTAGGCTTGGACTTCTGTGGCAAAGTCCTGATTCTAAGTGGGTTGTTTGTAAGGTCTTGATTGGGTGTGGGTTAGGTGTGGGTGCCTGCTTTCTTGTTTACTTTTTGGTTAATGGTGAGCGTTTGACTTAAATGCGTTGGCCCAGCCGTTGGGCTGGGCCTGTTTTTGTCTCTAGTTCTATTTTAACAAATGCACCATAACTAACTACTCATTTAGTTTTGAGGGGTAAGTGTTTGTGGGCGTTAGGGTTATTGGTTTTGAGGTGGGTTTGGGGGCTTGACAGGTTTTTGGGGAGGGCAAAGACAACACAAAAGCAACGGCAAAGACGATATTTTGTCGTTTCGGCTTTGCCTTTACTCCTGCCTTCGGCAGAGTGGAAAAGGGCTTTATGGGGGTTTTGAATGTCCAGGCTGAAGCCTGGACTTACCTCAACCATAAGAGCAAAAACAAAACAAAAGCAACGGCGATATTTCTTTCGTTACGCCCTTCAGGCTGCACTCCTGCCTTCGGCAGATCGGAAGAGGGTTTTATGGGGAGGCTTGAATGTCCAGGCTAAAGCCTGGACCTATCTCAGAGGCAAGAGCAACAACAAAAGCAACAACAAGAACAAGAGCAAGAACAACAGCACATGGGTTAGTTGGATTGTGGGGACTTGGGGTGGGTCCAGGTGTAGATGAGGCGGGAGAGGTAGCCGATTTGGACTGCGAGGACGGTGACGTAGGTGTAGACGATGTGCTGGTGGTCCATGGTGTGGAGGTCGAAGATGGATTTCCAGGTCATTTCTATTTTGCCTCATTCTCTCTCTAATAGTTGGGTTTAGAAGGTGTGGAACGTCCGATGTTGCGTGGAAAGATTCCCTCAGTGGCTAAAGCCACGTTATTCGAAATGGCACTTGCGGCGCGGCTGAAGCCGCGCCCTTTCAAAAACGATGATCTTACCAAGACGTGCTCTTTCAAGACGGTGATCTTCCAGCATGTCGTCAGCCCTAGTGGTCGTGGAGGGAGGCTTCGATGGCTTGTAGGGCGTATTCCTGCTCGGCGATCTGGTTGCGGCGCTCGATGACGAAGCGGAAGGCGAGGATGAAGATACCCCACATCAG
>JANYER010000036.1 GCA_025359825.1 Granulicella sp. | reverse complement strand
TGCCGCAGCAGGTTCACAATCTGTTCCGCTGTATGCTTCTTTCCTCGTGTCATAGCCAACTCCTCTTGTTCCAGTTTTATCGCTTCTCAACTGGTACAAAAAGGGCCGGGCATTCCAGTCCGTGCTCGTATTCAAAACGAGACCGTAGAGGTAGGTGATGAGGGCTGTCTGCGACCATTGCATAGCATCTGGCAAGTGATAGTCAGCGATTGCCAACACTATTGGCTTTCCTGCGATATGGTCCTGTTCCCAGTACCGTCGCTCCAGTTTCTTCATCAGAGGGCCGGAGAATTTGGTTGGCAGGTAGTCTTGCATGTAGTCCTCAAAGGCAGGCGAAGCGAGAGGGCGTTCTGGCTCGATGTTGGTTCCATCGACGATTGTGGGGTTGGCTGTGACGGCCTCGATAAAAAAATTGTGTCCCAGGCCCTTACAAAGGTAATCCGGAACAGGATAATTCCTGTCAATGATGTATCGCGATTCGCCGAGGACCGCAAACAAATAGAGTTCCCAAAGCCGCGCATTGAACGCCGTGCTCTGGAACTGTTCAACGAAGTTCCCATCGGGATCACGAAAGTAAAACATCATCGCTTCCATGATGCCTTTCGCCGGCGAGAACTTAAGCTGACTCGTAATTCGATTGAAGCTTGAGTCTCGTCGCTCGGCGTCGTGGACAGGCGTGAAAAAATCCACAGCAGACTTCGGCTCGTCTCCCTGCTCAAACTCAGAATCTTCTTTCTCCGCCCATTGGGGAAGAATTTCGGACATGTGAGAACGCGCTTTTCCGACTGTCTCAAACCACTCTGAGAGGTGAACCGCACGATAACGGCCTATACGATCACGGCCCATTACGATGCAGACGAAATCTTTGTCCGTCGTATCCTGAACCACAACCCCTAGAACTTTTTCGTTTCCGCTTGAATACCACTCAAACTCAATCGAGGCAATCCAAGTCCAGGGGGATCGTGCGTAGCCTGCTAGCGCGTTGTAACGAAGCTCTGTGATAGGTTCCAAGCGATCCTCGATGAAGTCACACTCGGTGCATCCTCTGCCGATGCCTTACGACGATTTTGTCATGCAAAGAGTGTGACCGATTCGCAGTTCCATACGTGGCTCGTGTTAGTCGCGCTTCGGTCTGGGCGGCAGCCGCTGAATGACGCCGGACTGAGGGCACCAATAAATATTTTGCGCACCTCAAATCCCAACAGCCACCAAAACAGCCACCTGACCAAAACGAAGAAGGCCACCTCTTGGGTGGCCTTTATAACTTGATGATTCTTATGGTGTTTATGGCTCCTGAGGTAGGACTCGAACCTACAACCCTTCGGTTAACAGCCGAATGCTCTGCCATTGAGCTACTCAGGAATATGTTGAGATACAGTTGGGAACTGCGTTGCGCAGGACAGGTTGACTCCCCATCACGCTGTATTAGTTATAACAAAAAAGACGAGATGAGGGAACGGGTTGAGGAGCATTGCACAGAGATTCTTTGCTGAAATCTTTATGGCCCTGAGAGTAAGCCTCGGAAGATTGCCGGCTGCTGAACGGATGACGCTTAGGATCGGCTGGCAGCGGATCCACAGGGCCATGTCTATGGATAGAGCAGGACTGCGATGTTGTACGCCGTGAAGGAGCTGGATGCAGGAGAAGCGCACGCCCCTACTGCTGCCTGATGATATTTGCCCGTGGAGATGCGGGTTTGCAGGGGGGTGGGGAGGGCCGTCAGCGAGGCCGCCGTGTAGCGCATGACGAACCAGGGCTTGCGCGAACCGGTTGAGCCGGTGGACAGGGTGCAGGTCTGGCGGGCGGCCTGGATGGCGGCTTCTGCGGCCTGTGCAGCGAGGCGGTTGGCGACCGGGATGCCGGAGGACTCAATGAGGGTGGCAACTGTCGCTTCCTGCTGATCGAGGGTGAGGTCTTCCACGATGGAGGCGAAGTCCTCTACGGCAAAGAGCTGGCCATCGCGTTCGACGATCGCAATGCCGGCTGCGTTGACGTTGGGGTCGAGGAGGTTCTCGCGGTGCCCTTCGGACTCCATCCACATGCCCTGGATGACTGCGGGTTCGGGGCCTTCAGCTACATTCTCGGAGACCAGCGAGAAGCGGACGCCGGCAGTGGAGGCGCGGGCGGCAAGATCGGGCTCGCCGGGAAACTCGTGGGAGATATCTTCATGGTCGGCCATCTGGCGAGCGTGAAAGGCAGCGGCCCGGGCCAGCGCAGGATCGCGATGAAGCGGCTGCAGCCCGCGCTGCATACGCTCCCGATTAGCCGCTTCCAGGAGGTACCGTTCTTCGATGGAACCGTTGGATTGGGAGTCTTCGGCTTTGATTCTTGCTGGATTTGCGGAAGCTAGAAAGGTAAGAACAAGGGTTGATTTGAGGAGGATGCGACGGAGTTGTTTGACCTGTCGCATTCGGAACCAGACCCCTGAACTGATGTTCGTGCGATTGTTGTTCGCAGCGTTCTATGGGGTGATTCTAGGCAAGGGGTGGGGGGGGTGGAATACCACTTCAGGGGTAGTAGGAGCGCCAATCAGCGACTAGAGCGTATCGCGGACGGCGTCCCAGGTGAGGCGGATTCCCTGCTCCAGACTGGTGGTGTGGTGCCAGCCCAGGGTGTGGAGGCGGGTGACGTCCATGAGCTTGCGGGGGGTGCCGTCGGGCTTGGTGGTATCAAAGACCAGGCTGCCTTGGAAGCCGAGGACGCGGGCCACGGTCTCGGCCAGTTCGCGGATGGTGATGTCTTCGCCGGTGCCGATGTTGATGAGGGGTGGGGCATCTTCCAGCAGCAGGGTGTTGTAATGCTCGTCGTCCAGGTTGAGGAGGAAGGTGCAGGCCTGGGCCAGATCGTCGGAGTAGAGCAGCTCACGACGGGGGGTGCCGGTTCCCCAGACGGTAAGTTCGCTGGCGCCTGACTGGATGGCCTGCGCGGTCTTGCGGATAAGGGCGGGCAGGACGTGCGAGGTATTGAGGTCGAAGTTGTCGCCAGGTCCGTAGAGGTTGGTGGGCATGGCTGCGAGGTAGCGGGTGCCGTACTGGCGGTTGTAGCTCCAGCACATCTCGATGCCGGCGATCTTGGCGAGGGCGTACGGACGATTGGTGGGCTCGAGCGGGCCAGTGAGCAGGCAGGACTCCGGCATCGGCTGCGGCGCGAGCTTGGGGTAGATGCAGGAGGAGCCGAGGAAGAGCAGGCGATCGACGTTGGTCTTGTACGCCGAGTCGATGATGTTGGTCTGGATACTGAGGTTGTCGCGGATGAAGTCTGCGGGGTAGGTGTTGTTGGCGAGGATGCCGCCAACTTTGGCGGCGGCGAGGACGACATACTCGGGCTTGATCTCGCCGAAGAAATTGGCTACGGCGGTGGCGTCGAGAAGGTCGAGCTCCGCACGGGAGCGGGTGATGAGATTGGTATAGCCCTGCTGCTGGAGCGAGCGGACGATAGCCGAGCCTACAAGACCGCGGTGGCCTGCGATGTAGATGCGAGCGTCGGGTTTCATGTGAGGCGTTGGCATGTCGGTCTTAGTCGTCCTGAACTTTGCGGGTGGCTGAAGTCGCTGCACCTGCTCGCACGATCTGCGAGCAGGCGCGTATTGGATAGCTTATGCCTGCGCTAAGTTTCGCGGACGGTGAAGGCGTCGAAGCCGTGGGCCACGGCTAGGGCGTCTCTTTTTGCGATGTTGAGGTCGGACTCAACCATTTCGCGGACTAGCTCGCTGAAGGGGGTGCGGGGGATCCAGCCGAGCTCGCGCTTCGCCTTGCTGGGGTCGCCGAGGAGCGTCTCTACCTCGGTGGGGCGGAAGTAGCGCGGGTCGATGGCGACGACGATGTTGCCGTCCTTATCCGTGGCCTTCTCGTCGATGCCGCTTCCCTGCCAGGTGAGATCCAGCTCGAGGAGCTTGGCGCAGCGCTGGACGAACTCGCGGACGGTGAACTGCTCGCCGGTAGCGATGACGAAGTCCTGCGGCTTCTCCTGCTGGAGCATAAGCCACTGCATCTCGACGTAGTCGCGGGCGTGTCCCCAGTCGCGCTTGGCGTCGATGTTGCCGAGGAAGAGCTGCTTCTGCAGGCCGACCTTGATGCGGGCGAGGCCGCGGGTGATCTTTCGAGTGACGAAGGTCTCACCGCGCAGGGGCGACTCATGGTTGAAGAGGATGCCGTTGCAGGCGTAGATACCGTAAGCTTCGCGATAATTCACGCAGATCCAGTAGGCGTACATTTTTGCTACGGCATAGGGGCTACGGGGGTAGAAGGGGGTGGTCTCCTTCTGGGGGATCTCCTGGACGAGGCCGTAGAGCTCGGAGGTACTGGCCTGGTAGAAGCGGGTCTTCTTCTCCAGTCCGAGGATGCGGATGGCTTCGAGGAGGCGTAGGGGGCCGAGGGCGTCGGTGTCGGCGGTGTACTCGGGCTGCTCAAAGGAGACCTGGACGTGGGACTGGGCACCGAGGTTATAGATCTCGTCGGGCTGGACCTTCTGGACGATGTGGATCAGGGACGAGCTATCGGTGAGGTCGCCGTAGTGCAGGATGAAGGCGGGATTGGGGTTATGCGGATCTTCGTAGATGTGGTCGATGCGAGCGGTGTTGAAGAGAGAGGAGCGGCGCTTGATGCCATGGACTTCGTAGCCTTTGGCGAGGAGGAATTCGGCGAGGTAGGCTCCGTCCTGTCCGGTAACGCCGGTGATGAGGGCTTTCTTCAAAGTCTTATGTCTCCTTGGGGTTAGGGCTCTGGGTGCAGCTTGTGGGATGCGGCTGGTCGCGTGTGAGTCGTCCTAGTGATTTTACTTGAGGGTAGGGATTGAATTGCAGAAGGTGCTGGCTGGGATACCCCTCCCCTCCCCTTATTTTGCGCAAAGTCTTCATTCGATTTGGGTTAAGCTTGGACTTCAATTTTCAAGTGCTTGAGGAAGCGGTGCTTAACTCAATCACGGGTGGTCGGCGGAAATGGGAAATGGAGGCTAGGCGGATTGGAGGTTGCGTTCGAACTGCTCCAAGACCTGCTGCTTGCCAAGGTGATGGACGGCGTAGTGACGGGCGGCAGCACCCAGGGTGGCTCGGAGGGTAGCGTCTGCAATGAGGCGGGCAGCGGCAGCGTGGAGGGTGGCTTCATCTTCTGCGGGGACTACAAGGCCGCAGGGCTCGTGAAGGATAAGCCCGTCGCCGCCGACTACCTGGGCGACCTGGGTGCCGGGGTCGGCGGTGGCAAGGACGGGGCGGCCGCTCGAGAGCATGCCAGTGAGTTTGGAGGGCATCACGAGGTCGGCAGCCCCGGCGCGCTGGGGGAGGAGGTGGATGTCGGCGGCGTTGAGAAGGTCGTTAAGCCGGGCGAAGGGTTGCAGGGGGAGGAGGGTGACGTTGGGGCGTCCGGATACGAGAGTTTCCAGCTGAGGCCGGAACGCTCCGTCGCCGCAGAAGAGCAGATGGACGCGAGGGTCCGCGTAGGCACCGCCGGTGGCAAAGGCAGTGGCGAGCGGAGCTAGCAGCTCGAGGCCCTGTTTGGCACCCATGTTGCCGGAGTAGAGCAGGATGATTTTGTCCTGCAGACCCAGCTCTTCGCGGAAGGAGTTAAGGGCAGCGATGGGCTGGGGTTGAATGATGTCGATATCGACCCAGTTGGGAAAGAGGACGACGTGTTCCTGTGGGATGCCCTTGGTGAGAGCGCGCTCTAACATCTTGGTGGAGATGCTGGAGACGCGAGTGAAGCTGCGGGTGAAGAACTTTTCCAGTCCGAGTGCGAGAGCGTGGACAGGACCTCTAGCGGGAAGCAGGCCGAGGTCGAAGGCGGCATCGACTTCGAAGTCCTGCACGTGGAGCCAGGAGGCGGCTCCGGTCGCTTGCGCAACGATGAGGGCTAGTGGCGCGCCGAAGAAGGTGGGCTCTACGGTGAAGAGAACGTCGGGCTGCCAGAAGGCCTGGCGAAGCATGACCGGGATGCTGCCAACCATAAAGGAGAAAAGGTGCACCATGCGCTTGATGCCGGAGGGCTTGGCCGGGACGTAGAGGGGGGTGCGATAGACGATCGGCTCGGTCGGATCCTGATGGTTGGCATTCTCGGTGCGGTAGAGCTTGCCGCGGTAGTCTTCGCGGATGCTCCATGCGGGATAGTACGGAGGAGCGGTGACGACGCGGACTTCATGACCGCGGGCGGCGAGCCAGGAGGCCATCTCGCCGGTGTATTTGCCGATGCCGGTGAGTTCGGGGGCATAGTTGAGCCCGTAGATCAGGATCTTCAAAGTGATTATTGCCCGGGGTTATCGAATTGCTCAAAGAGCGTTTTGAGCTCGACGTAGATGGGAGTGCCACGTACTTCCAAGCGCTCCGAAGCTACCCAGGAATCGTTGCTACACATACGTCCGGTTCTGGTTTTGGGGTCGATGATCCAGATGGTTTCGACGCCCATGTTGACGTAGTCCGTCGCTCGCTCCTGCGTGTCGGAGTAAGAGTCATCGGGTGACAGGATTTCTATGACGAGCAGCGGTGGATCTACGAGTACGTCGGGCTGGGGTTTTCTGGACACGAGAGCGACGTCAGGAATTCTGACGCGGAATGCGGAGACCTGAATGCGCTGCTCCGTAAGAACCATTGCGTTCCAGGCCTTCTCCTGCGTTCCAAACCAGATTGTAAGCAGGGACTGAATTCTTGCGTGCTCGTACTTGCCCACATTGCGCTCCCTGATTTCACCGTCGACGTATTCACGGTCGGGCCGATAGCTGGTTTGCAGGTACTCTGTGACCGGGATTTGAACTGAAGTTGCCATGGTCTCGCTCCGTACAGCACCGCTAATAGGGGTAAGGATACCAGTCTCGCTGGTTGGATACACGCACTTTCTGAGTGTGTTGAGAAGGAGCCGCGTTATCGATCCGCACTCACGACGCGGCTGAAGCCGCGTCCTTTCAAAACAAGGAGCCTTTCGGCATCTTAGTGCACCGCCGCAACGTTTGCAGTTGCGTCCAGAGGATTAGGCCTTCATGCTGAAAGGAATGAGTATTGCTGGGAACGGAATGATAGGTCGAATGAAACAGCAGCCGCTGGCGGCGGTGGGGGTCCTGCTGCTTGCGGTGTTTTTACTGTGCGCTGTGTTTGCGCCGTGGCTGGCTCCGCAAGACCCGGCGCAGTTGGACCTGGTGGGGCGGCTGGCTAGTCCGAGTGGAGCTCACTGGTTTGGAACGGATGAGTTAGGACGGGATATTCTCTCGCGGACGTTGTATGGGGCGCGGATCTCGCTGGTGGTAGCGGTAAGCGTGGTTGGGTTGTCGGGTGGCCTGGGGCTGGTAGCGGGCATGCTGGCGGGCTTCTATGGAGGCTGGACGGATACGGTGTTGAACGTCTATGTCGCGAATGCTTTCTTAGCGCTGCCGGGGATTTTGCTGGCGATTGCGTTTGTTGCGTTTATGGGACCGGGGCTGGTGAACGTGATTCTGGCGCTAGCGATCTCGGGGTGGGTAGGATATGCGCGGCTGGTGCGGGCGCAGGTGCTGGCGGTGAAGGAACGCGAGTTTGTGGAGGCTGCCCGCGCGTTAGGAGCCAGCGACCTGCGCGTGATCTGCCGGCATATACTGCCTAATATTCTTCAGCCGCTGATCGTACAGGCGGCCATCGGGATGGCCGGGGCGGTGCTGGCGGAGGCTACGCTGAGCTTTCTGGGGCTAGGGATTCCGGCACCGGCGGCGAGTTGGGGGTCGATGCTGAATGATGCGCGGTCACATCTGTTTGACTCGCCGCACCTGGTGTTCTTCCCTGCGATGGCAGTGATGCTGTGTGTGCTTTCGTTCAATTTTATTGGGGATGCGTTGCGGGATTATCTGGATCCGCGGATGCAGTTGTCGGCTGGGTTGTAGGGCTGCGCTCATGCTTCGACTCGCACAACGTATGGGCTGCGATACGAGAGCATACCCCAGGGGCTAAAGCCCATACTCCGTCCGCCTGAAAGAGGCCCAAGGCTAAAGCCTTGGGTTACCTG
>JANYER010000033.1 GCA_025359825.1 Granulicella sp. | reverse complement strand
GTCGTACACTGCGTCCAGTACTTCCTCCCTGTTGGTGGTGGTGAATTCGCCCCTTGCCACCCTATCCAGGGGGACATATGAGCAGGGTCGTTCCAGCACGTTAGCTATGGTCCGACCCATATCCTCTGATGCATTGGTTGCACGGATGCGCAGGGCCTTTTGGATCTTCAGGCGACGGTCCTTAAGCCAATCCCTCCTGTGTTCCCAGCACAGGCGGTTCTTGATTGTCTTGAGTGTCTGTGCACACGCTCCATCCGGGATGGCTTGTATGGCCTCGAGTGCGCGGAATCGCCTCTTGAGGGCTGCGATGGCCCGCGGGCTAGGCGGGTCGAATCGGGCTATCTCGTGTAGTGCGTCCGCTGCCTGCGACCGCGCTGCCAGCCCTGGGCGTAGAGTCGGCCGGGTGAGCCAGACTGCGTACAATGGCAGACTGGTCGCAGCTGCATCCAGGAAGCCTTCTTCAATGAATTGCCAGGCCTCTTGTATGGCCACTTCCCTTAGGTCGAGTTCATGACCTAAGCTCGTAAATACCACCTGTGCCTTCTCGTCCATCTCTTCTATCTTGTTCCTAAGGGCTTTGTCAAAGTCCTCCCAGTCCTTCTCTGTTGCCTTGTTCATAGCATAGCGCAAGGCATCTTTCTGCGTGTGGGGGCGCGGGGCCATCTTGTCCCACTCTAGGAAGGTCTTGTCCATGTCGAATAGGATGGGGATGTGGTCATCTGCCATTCCTTCATGTGACGCTAGGATGGCTACTCCCTTCATATGTGGGAGGAGGCCATCTGACACCCATGCGCTGTCGATCCTGGATGCCGCCCATGGGTCTGATATCTCATGCCGGTACGTGTATGCACTCGCCCTAGTGAAGGCAGTGCGCCACACATCCTGGTAGTACTTGTTGCGCAGCGACCGCAGTGCATGGGACTCTGGCCTTCTTCTTTCATTCCGGTGTACCCATTCACCATTGATCCAGTTTGCACGATCTAAAGCAGGGTACAGCACAGCATTAAAGTCACCTATAACGAAGGCTTGGTGCCTCTTGGCACCAATGTCCAATAGCCACCTGTCCAGCGTTGCCTCACAGGCTAGTTTCAGCGCATCACCATCGTCCCTTCCTGGGGATGGCAGGTACACATAGACTATCCATATGTTTCTCTGCCGGAAGGTGAGGTGCAGCCGCAGCATTCGTCCATGGGCCGTCTCGAAATCGCGGGCGTGTCGGACCAGGTCGGAGGAGACGAATAACGCTACCCCGTTGTTGCGTTTGTGCTCTTCATCGTTCGTCGCGTAAATCTTCCAGGCTGTGCGGATCTCGGGGGACTTGCTCATTTGTGCCATCTCGGCATCTGAGCGGCCCGTCTCACACACACCAAAAAAGTCCACGTCGTACTTGTTCAAAAATGCCAGCAGGGCTGGCAGTCTGTCTTCATTGCGTAAGGCGCGCACGTTGCAGTGCCCACCTCTCATCCTATTCACATCCTTCTGCACTCCCAGCGATGAGACCTCTGGGAGTGCTGGGCCCTGCACCTCGTCATTCATTAGGACAACTTCAGTAACTGAAGCTATCCACTATGTCCGTATTCCCTACCTTAGTGGGGTCCACGAACTCCATGAGGTTGTCCAAATTGACTACTGGCAGATCAAACGGGGGGGCTTCGCCTGCCTTGGTGTAGGACTTGTTGACCAGCTTCATGGCATTGCGTGTGATTGCCGAGCCATCGTCGTGGGGCCAGATGGCTTCTTTGTCGTGTGCCATGGTAAGTGCGTTGAGCACTTGTTTCTGCTCTTCCGAGAGCCCAGGGGCGACCTTGAACGTTTGGCCCCTGAGGGTTGCAATCTGTTCTGTCGACGGCTTGAACCCTGTTGATTGCTTGTCTGCCAGTGTGTTTGCAGCATGTTCTTCTTCACTGGCTAGCTGCAAACTGTCAGCATAAGCATCTACAAACGTTGTTACATCCGTCATCACCGTATCTGCCCTCCCCTCAGGGGCCGCCTCTCCTTCTTCCAACTCCTCCTGCATCTCCATGTCCACCGTCACGTCAGCATTTGGAGTGTTGTCTTCAGTAGGTAGTATGGTATCACCCATGTGTCCCATACTGTCTCCGGCAGTCACTGTGGAATCACCCGCGTGTGCTGTGGGGTTGTTGATGGGCATCGTGGCATCACCCACGTGTGCCTCATCTTCTCCCTTGGGACCTTTGCCTCCCACGTGCCGGCCCACCACTGCCTGCTCACGCTTCTCTTCCACTGCCTGCAACATCTCCTCATCCGCGGACGACTCTGGTTCCCACTCTGAGGCTGGG
>JANYER010000019.1 GCA_025359825.1 Granulicella sp. | reverse complement strand
TGAGGACGCGGGTGTCACCGTGGACGATGGCCAGGGTGTCGTGAATGCCGCCGGAGGCGTATTGGACACCGCGGACCTTGCGGATGGCGTTTACATCGTCGTCGACGAGGGTGGTGGAGGCACCTTTGCCTTCGAGGGCGTCGCCGGGGCGGCCGGTTGGCGGGGCGATGGGCGAGCCCATGTTGCCGTCTTCACCCTGGATGCGGAGGAGGCGGGCCTTGGTGTTGGGGCTCCAGATGCTGGGGTTCCAGATGCTGGGATCCCAGGTGCTGAGGAAGATGTGGGGTTTGCCGGGCATCTGGTAGCGGGACATGTTACTGCCGCCGTTGGTGTTGCCGCGACTCCAGTTGCCGCCTTCGACGATGATGAGGTTCATGCCGGCGGAGCGGACCTGATCCTGAATGGAGGCTTGCGCGCCGGAGCCGAGGGCGATCATGGTAAGGACGGTGGCGACGCCGATGGTCATGCCCATCATGGTGAGGGCGGTCTGTAACTTGTTCTTGCGGAGGGCTTTGACGGCGATGGCCCAGGAAATTTTCACGCTCATACGATAGCTCCGGCGAATGCGGTTGGCAGATCGACTTCTGTCGGGGTGAGAGGCACGCAGGAGGACGCGACTCTGACTCAACCTTGTGTTTTGTTCGGCTTCGAGGCCTTGCAAGGGTCAGCGACAGGGCTGATTGCAGCTATTGGTTCTGTGTGGGAAGAAATCCTTGGGGATTTGGTATGACTCTACTATAGGTGCCGGGTCGAGACAATTTGTTTCGTGGCGGGATGGCTGGGGAGGCCCCTCCCCCCCCCTGGGGTGTTTTCGGCAAGATCTGGCGTTTGTTGCACTTACGGGGTTGGGGGACCACCAAAATCGTGCAAACAAAAGGGTTACAGGCAAAATCGTGGCAGCAAAGGACTTAGCAGGCTTCCGTCGGGAAGATGCCATCCGGGGCGGGACTTTTTTTGACTCTAGTTCTATTGTACGGAATGCCACCTAACTAAAGACTCATTTATTTTTGGCGGCTAAGTGTTGATGGGGTTTGGTTTGAGAGTTCTCGAGCGTAGGTTAGGGCTTGACACGCGATTTTGCTGAGTGTTTTCACAAAAAACTGTTTGAGGCAGGACCTGGTAGGGCGGAATCGATGTGGCGCGGAGAGGTTCGTGACCTCACCCGCGCGATGAAACTGCGCGAATGGGGCACCCGGAGAGTTCTACCCGACACGATGAAGGTGTTGGGGGCGTGCTGGCGGATTGCTTGACGGGATGAACATGGAGCGCGCGGTGTGAGCACAACCTCTCTTACGGGACGAGCAACCTAACTGGTCAGCACGATCCAGTTAGAAGTTCTCGTCGGAGTGACGAAGGAGATGTATATGAGTGATCGCGGGCAGTTCTCAAGGCGGCAGATGGTGGGCATGGGTGCAGGATTGATGGCAGCGGCGGCGGGGCCGGCGCTGGGTGAGGGTGGCGGTGCGCCTACGGCGGCACCGATGCAGGACCCGACAACGAAGTATCCGAAGCCACCATTTGAGGCGCAGTTGCAGCCCTGGCCGGGGCTGGCGAGCAAGATGAATCCGCGTCCGGACCATGGGGAGACGAGCTACAAAGGTTCGGGACGGCTGCAGGGGCGCAAGGCGCTGATTACCGGAGGCGACTCCGGCATGGGGCGGGCGGCGGCGATTGCATATGCTCGCGAGGGTGCGGATGTGGCGATCAACTACTATCCGACCGAAGAGGCGGATGCGCTGGAGGTGGTGGCGCTGATCAAGAAGGAGGGCCGGAAGGCGGTGGCGATTCCGGGCGACCTGCGGAGCGAGGAGTTCTGCAAGGAGATGGTAGCGAAAGCGGTGGCGGGGCTGGGCGGACTGGACATCCTGGTGAACAACGCGGGACGGCAGCAGTCGAAGGATTCCATCATGGACCTGACATCGGAGGAGTTCGACGCGACGATGAAAACCAACATCTATGCGCCGTTCTGGACGATCAAGGCGGCACTGCCGCATTTAAAGCCGGGCTCGGTGATTATCGGTACGACGTCGGAGCAGGCCTATGACCCTTCTCCGGAGCTGTACCACTATGCGCAAACGAAGGCGGCGACGATGAACTATGTGAAGTCGCTGGCAAAGCAGCTGGCACCGAAAGGCATCCGCGTGAACGGAGTGGCTCCAGGCCCGGTCTGGACACCCCTGCAGGTGTCAGGCGGCGCGTCGCAGGAGAAACTGGAGAAATTCGGCAGCACGACGCCCCTGGG
>JANYER010000006.1 GCA_025359825.1 Granulicella sp. | reverse complement strand
CGCATCCTGATCGGGTCGAGCGGTGGATTTGCCGGAACCGTCAGCGGCGGATGCCTGGAGGCTGAGGTCGTCCGCAAGGCTGCCTGGCTGGTCCGGAGCGGGGCCGTGGTGGAGCGCTACTCCACCCTGTTCGACGATATCGCGGAGATCCCGTTCGGACTGGGCTGCGGCGGGGTGGTCGACCTGCTGATCGAGCCAGCCGGGACGTCGGAGTTTGCGGCGGTTATGGAGGCCCTGGAGCGCTCGCTCCGCGGGGAGGAGTCGACGGTAGTGACGTTCCTGCCGGATGCGGGGTCGGGAAAGAGTCTCCACCGGCTGGTACTGGCCGTGGATGGGACTGTCCTCTTCGCCAGTGACGCCCTCGAGCCAAAGAAGATTGCGTGTGCCTGCAAGCTCATTCCCGGTGAGGAGTATGAAGGCCGTTTTGTCGAGGAGCTGCGCCGGCCCCATCGCCTGGTCGTCTTAGGTGCGGGGGAGGATGCACGGCCGCTGGTCAGCATGGCCGCGCTGCTTGGCTGGAGCGTGGTGGTCGCCGACGGGCGTACCCAGTTCGCCCGCGCGGATCGTTTTCCCGAGGCAGAGCGGGTCGACAGCCTGAACGGATCGGCCTCAGTCGTGTCCCAGTTGAGTATCCAGGCGCAGGACGCCGTCGTCCTGATGACCCATAGCTACGAGCAGGACCGCGACCTGCTGGCAGCCGTTCTGCCGGTGGCACCGCGTTATCTGGGAGTGCTGGGGGCTCGCCACCGGACCAGCCTGCTAGTAAGCGAGGCTGCGGCGATCACCTCGCTCACCGTGGCAGAGTGCTGCGCACGGCTCTATGCGCCGGTCGGGCTGGACCTGGGCGGCGACGGGCCGGAGGCTATTGCGCTAGCGGTGCTGGCGGAGGCGCACGCCTGTGTCCACGGCAAACTCGGCACCTCGCGGCGTTTGAGTGCCGAGGATGTGGCCCGGCAGATTGCTGAGGGTGGAGCCAGCCGCTACCTCCAGGTGCAGTGCGCTCTGGACGCTGCATCGTGATTGCTGCGGTAATTCTTGCAGCCGGGGCTTCGCGTCGGCTTGGAGAACCGAAGCAACTTGTGAGACTTGGCGAAGAGACATTGCTGGAGCGCAGCGTTCGGGTGGCTAGGGAGGCGAGGCTATTACCTGTCGTCGTTGTGCTGGGATGTCAAGCAGAACAGATATTGGCGAGCTCCGATCTGGGCGACGCTACGATCTCCGTAAATGATGAGTGGGAAGAGGGCATGGCCTCTTCGATCCGAGTTGGTGTGGGGAAGTGTCAGGATCTGCTTGCGGAGATACAAGGTGTCGTCATTCTTGCGTGCGATCAGCCCGCCGTGACAGCCCAGCATCTGCAGGCGCTGCTCTCAGGAGAGAGTGTCACGGCTTCAAAGTATGGGCATCGCAAAGGTGTCCCTGCATACTTTCCTGTTAGTGCGTTTGCGGAGTTGATGACGCTGCACGGCGACGCGGGCGCGCGAGAGCTGTTGCGCGAGGCTGCCAGCATCGAACTGCCATACGGGGATTTAGATATAGATACGGTGGATGATCTGCAAGTGGCGCGCAGACTGTTCTCCTAGACGGCTACTAAAGTCCGCAGAAACTCTTCCAGCAAATTTCCCGCCACCGCAGAGCGATACCGCGCAGTCGAGCGGATGTCATCGATGGGGAGGGTCTCGCGGCGCAGGGCTGCGCGCGCTTTCTCCAGCAGCGGTCCGAGGGTCTCGACCGTCAGTGCCTGGTTTTGCAGCACGGACTCTGTTGCGGGCAACCGCGTCGGACGGTCGCGCAGGCTGGCCGCGCCGATGCGAATATCCTCCACAGTGCCGTTGTTCATGCGCGCCAAGGCCGCAATCGCCACCTTGGAGATGGCCTGCGCGTTTCGCGTTCCTACCTTACGGATGTAGGGAATGTAGTCCTTGAAGTCGCGTTGCAGTGTAATGCTGTGGACCAGCTCGTCGGGTGCCAGCGCGGTCTTCTTATAGCCGAGGTGGAAGTCGCCGTACGGCATCAGCCGCGTGCCTCGCGTCGAGATCAGCGTCAGCACCGCGTCGTAGACCAGCAGCGCGGGAGGCGAATCGGCCGCCGGGGAGCCGTTCACAATATTGCCCCCAATGGTGCCGCGGTTCTGGTTGGCGACGGAGCCCGTCCAACTGGCCGCCAGGTTTAGCAGCGGGAAGTCAGTCGCAATCACGGCGTCCCTGCGAATATCCGTGAAGGTGGTCCGGGCGCCAATCGTGATCTCGCTGTCCAGCACCTCAATGAAGCGTAGCTCGTCCAGATGTTGCAGCGAGACCAGCGGCTTGCGCGGCAGGCGGCCCGCGCCCAGCGCCACCATGATCTCCGTGCCGCCAGCGAGGGGCGTGTAGTGGCCCGGCTCTGAGGCGAGAATATCCAGCACCGCTTCAAGGGTGGTTGGGGCGATGAGATCGTATTGGGCGGGGTTCGAGTGCATAGGTGGGTGCTAAGGCTTGCCTGGCTGATTGGCCGCAGCCTGTACTGCATCAAAGATGCGCGTATAGCCCGTACAGCGGCAGAGGTTTCCCGCAAGTCCTTCCTGAATTTGTAACAGTGTTGGTTGCGGGTACTTCTCCAGCAGATGATGCGTCGCCAGAATCATCCCTGGAGTGCAGATGCCGCACTGCGCACCACCTTTCTCTAGAAAGCACTGCTGGATGGGGTGTAGCTTCTGCCCTACAGCGATGCCTTCAATCGTGGTGATGGCCGCGCCTTCAGCCTGTAGTGCCGACACCAGGCATGAGTTCACCAACTCGCCATTCATCAGTACCGAGCACGAGCCGCACTCGCCCTCGCCGCAACCTTCTTTGGCTCCGGTCAGGTGCAGGTCTTCGCGCAGCACGTCCAGCAGCCGCTTCATCGGCGGCGCTTCTATCGTCCGGCTCTCGTTGTTGACGGTAAAGGTGATGGTGGTCATGCGACACTCTCCACGCGCGTATCGCGATCGATGGATGGGTTGAGGTCTTCGGATCCGCCTGTATTTCCATTGGCGGTCATGCGTTCGAAGATGTCCTCCGGCAGTAATGGGACCTCTGTAAATGCAATCCCCGTAGCGGCTTCAATCGCGTTGAGAATGGCCGGCGCGGGCCCGTCCATTGGCAGTTCGCCGATGCCTTTGGCTCCAAACGGCCCGTGGATGCTGGGAATTTCTTCAAAGGCTACGTGCAGCGGTGGCAGGTCCGCGCTGGTCGGCATGATGTAGTTGGTCATTTGGTTGTTGGCCATGTGGCCCCTTTGCCAGACACATTTCTCATACAACGCATAGCCGATGCCTTGGGCGACGCCGCCTTCAATCTGCCCTTTCGCGAGCACCGGGTGCAGCACCTTGCCGACTTCCTGCAGGGCATAGAAGTCTGTGCACGTGGCCGAATAGGTCGATGTATCGACCGCGACCTCTGCCACATACACGGCCCAAGCGTAGGCAGGATAGGCTTCGCCGCGGTAGGCCTCGTCGTCCCAGAAGATGTCTCCAGGCGATTGATAGCGTGCCTCGACGTTTACATCACCATGCTCGATCCCGTATGCGATAGCCGCCTTCTTGAACTGTTCGAACGTGTTGCCGATCTCGTAGCCGTATGGTTGCAGTGCCGCTAAAATTTTGATCGCTGTCTGCTCCACCAGTTTGCCCACGATCATTGCGGTGCGACTCGCTACAGTAGGGCCGGAGTTTGGCACTATTTTTGTATCCGGCTGCGTGATGAAGACCTCGTCGTACGGAATGCCCAGCACCTCAGCCGCGACCTGGCACAGGATGGTGTTGGTGCCCTGGCCAAACTCGGTCGACGACACCAGGATGTGCGGATTGCCGGTCTTTGCATCGACGATCATCTTCACCAGCGAATTCAGGCGGCGCTCGCCCGAGCCGGTAAAGCCTGCGCCATGGAGGAAGGTAGCGAAGCCTACGCCGCGCTTGATAGTGCTGGTGGGATTGGTACGGGCAAACTCTTCCCGCTTGGCATGGTAGCCGGACTCCGTCAGCGCCCGCGTCAGCATCTGCTGCATGTCCACGGTGTCATGGATGATCTGGCCGGTGGCGGTGCGGTCGCCCACTGCGAGCAGATTGCGGCGGCGCATCTCCTCGGGCGTAATGCCGACGACGCGGGCGATCTTATCCATATGTCGCTCTGTGCCAAAGATGGACTGCGGTGCACCGAAGCCACGAAACGCACCATGCGGCGGCAGATTGGTGGCCATCGCCTTGGCGCGCACTCGGAGTGCAGGCCAATGGTACGGGCCGGGCGCATGGATCGTACCGCGCGACAGCACCACCGGCGTCAGAGTGACGTAAGCGCCACCATCCAGCGCGAAGTCGATCTCGCCGCCCAGAATCTTTCCGTCCTTGCTCACTGCTGTGCGATGACGACTACGGCTGGGATGGCGCTTGGTGGTGCCGGCCATGTCCTCGGCGCGGTCGTAACAGATCTTCACCGGATGCCCCGACTTCAACGCTAGTAGGGCAGCGTGTGAGCCGATCACGCTGGGAAAGTCTTCCTTGCCGCCGAAGGCCCCTCCGGTCTCGGTCTGGATGACGCGGCATTTCTCTTCGGGCAGCTTGAAGACCAGCTCCAGCGCATGCACCAGGTAGTACGGACACTGCATCGCCCCTTGCACCTTCACGGATTCGAGGCTGCCATCCTCGGCGCGGAAGGCTTCAGCGATGACACCATTATTTTCGATGTAGAGCTGCTCCTGCGCGCCCGTACGGTATTCGCCTTCAACGATGTAGGCGGCGTTGGCAAAGATCGTCTCAAGGCTGGCTGCTTCGCCTGATTCCATCAGGTAGGTCTTGAAGACGTTCTTCTCTTGGGAGTGCAGCGCGTCCTCTGGAGCCGGCTCCCAGATGGCCGGTGCATCGGGCGCTTCGGACTCCTCGATGGTGAAGACGCCGGGCAGCTCCTCATACGTAATTTGCACCCCTGCGACCGCCGCCGGAAGTACTGCGCGGTCGGGATGAGCGAGCAGCAGGATCGGCTCATTGGGGTGGTTCACATGCGTCTCAGCCAGGCACAGGTGGTCCTTGGTGAGGTGGACGATGGTGTTCTCGCCCGGAATATCCGCTGCGGTAACGATGGTGAACTCATGCCACGGAATGGCTGGGTCGAAGGTGATGGATACGATGCGTCCGCGGGCGATGGTGCTGCGGACGGTGGCTCCAAACCACATGTCCGGCAGGGTAATGTCGTCGACATACTTGGCCTGCCCCATCACCTTGGCCACACCCTCCTTGCGCAGCGGAGAGCTGCCTACAGTGAAAAGGGGGCCGGGTTGGGTTGGTTCAGACATGGTTGGAGTCGGACGTAGCTTCACTTTGAATATCCGACAAGGATAGAACGGATTGGAGAGGACGTCGATAGGGAGGGCGACACGCGTGAGCGCAGGTGCAACATCCCTTCAAGCGCGGACTACTCGGGGCACGATTCGGGGCAGGGCTGCGTCTGGGGTAGTGCAGACTTTGCCGCAGATCTTCTGTTCAGCAGCACCAGCCCGAAGATTACGATTGCGACACCAACGTAGGCAATCGGAATGATGACCTCATGCGCGATGGCTCCCCAGAAGAGTCCCCATATTGGCAGCAGGTACGTCACGGCTACGACTCGCGTGGAAGAGATGCGGTCCAGCAGGCTGTAGTACAGCAGGTATGCGACGCCGCTACCAACGATGCCCAACACCACGCCCGCAAGGATGGAGCTGCGTTGGATATTGCTGGGGTGCTGGCCGAGCAGCGCGATAGGAAGAATCATCAGCCCGGCCAGCGAAAGCTGCGTCGTAGCCAGTCCGATAGGGTCAAGCCCTGCGAGCTTGGCCTTGGCGATGGTGGTGGCGATGGCGTATCCGGCGCTCGCCAGTGCGATAAAGAGAATCCCTATTGCGTACGAATGCACCGAGCCGACAGGCGCATCGGCACCATGCGAGTACACCACCAGGATGACGCCGAAGAAGCCCAGCAGCACCCCCGGAATCGTCCGGCCCTCGGCCTTCTGCTTCATGAAGCTGAGACTCAGCAGCAGGGCCCAGATGGGTGTCGTAGCGTTCAGCACCGCAGCGATGCTGCTGGGCACGGTGCGCTCGCCAATTGCGAAGAAGACGAAGGGAATGGCGTTGTTGAACAGTGCCACCAGCAACAGCCAACCCAGCAGACGACGCGGTGGCAGTGTGCGGCGGCGGGTCAGCAGGACCGTCCACAGGAAGGCGGAGCCAAAGCCCGTCCGAATCAGTGCGACCCAGATCGGCGGAAAGCTATGCACCGTCAGGCTGATCAGCAGGAAGGATGCACCCCAGATGGCGGAGAGCAGCAGTAGTTCCAGTATGTCGCGGAGTTTCATTCGTGCACCCTTGGCGTTGCCGTGAGGATCCAGAGTGACATCTCTACAGCATCGCGTCCAACGATTTATTCCGATAGAGAGCATCGAAAAATGCGATAGTAAGGAATGCTCGATCTGCGGGAGTTGAAGACTTTTCGAACGGTGGCAGCGGAGAAGAGCTTTACTCGTGCCGCCAACTTGCTCCACTACGCACAGTCCAGCGTCACTGCGCAGATTCATCGGCTCGAAGAAGAGCTGGGTGTGCCACTCTTTGACCGCATGGGCCGCCGTGTCGAGTTGACAGTCGCAGGCCGCCAGCTACTGGTTTACGCTGACAAATTACTCGACATGGCCGAGGAGGCCAAGCGCGCCGTACAGAACGACGGCCAGCCCGCCGGAATCCTGACCGTAGGGGCTCCCGAGACGTTGTTGGCCTATCGTTTGCCTGAGTTGCTGAAGCAGTTTCAGGCGCGCTATCCCGCCATCCATCTCTCGCTTACGGCCAGCGAAAGTTGTGCTCTTGGGCCCGGTGGAATCATCCTCGCGCCGAATGTTGATATTGCGTTTACGCTCGACATCCCGCTCCGTAGTGGTTCGCTTATTTCGGAGTGCCTGCGGCCGGAGCCGGTCTTTCTCGCCGTCTCTCCGCAGCACCGACTCGCCGGCAAAAAGAAAGTATGCGCGGATGCCATCGCGCAGGAGCAGGTTCTTGTCACTGATCGCGCGTGCAGCTACCGTGCGTTGTTTGAACGAACGCTGATGGCTGAGGGCATCCCGCTGGGCGCGTCGCTCGAGTTCCTGAGCGTGGAGGCCATCAAGCAATGCGCCCTCGCCAACATGGGAATAGCGGTACTGCCGGAGGTGGTCATCGCGGACGAGCTGAAGCGAGGCACGCTGGTAGTGGTCGACTGGCCTCGACGGCCACTGGTGGTCTACACCCAGATGTTTCGCCATCAGGACAAGTGGATGTCACCCGGCATAAGCGCCTTCTGGAACCTCGCATCCTCGCTGCTACAGCGGGAGAGCCCGAAGCTTCCCGCCCGTCCGCAAGCGAGCCGCACTCCAGCGAAGTGAACTGGCCTCTAGCGTGCCTTGGTCAACTCGGTGAGCGTATCGACTGCGGTCGTGCGGTCGCCATGGCTATGGCTGGTCTTCACAAAATAGATGCTGCCCTTACGGTTCACCAGGAACGTAGACGGGTAGGCTGTCTCGTTTAGAGCATCCCAACGTAGATCGTAGAGCTTCGTGAAGACGTAGTCGGGATCGATCACAAGATGGAAGTTCGCCGGCAGCTTCTGGTCCGCGTTGGCCTTGGTGATGGCCTCGCGGGCACGTTGGTCCAGGTCTGCGGGCGGCCCTGGGTACACCAGCAGGATTTGCGCACCAGCCTTGGCAAACTGGCCGGCCTCGGTAATAAATTCGTGGATCTGCTTCTGGCAGTAAGGGCACTGGTAGCCAGGGTAGCCGCGCAGCAGAATGAGTACGACGTCGCCCTTGGCGGTGAGGTCCGCAAGATGCACAGCTTCGCCCTCGGGAGTGGAGAGAGTAAAGTCTGGGGCCTTCTGGCCAACCGCCGGAATAGCCGCCCGAGCGACCGGGACGGCCAGCGTCACCAGCAGGCCAACGGGAAGCAGCGTGGCAAGGCCAGTAACAGCCGTCCGTAGAACGGAGCGGAACGCAGTCGAAGCAGTCATCATGCTGGCTTAGAGACCGGCAGTCGCCAGAAGGTTACAGTCCGCTTCGAATTCGAAGGACGTCCCGGTTGGGATAGACTTGCGAGCGTGCCGGGATGCGCAGTCCGGCGTTCTCCGGAAGCAAGTTGAAGCAACAGACGCAACCCTCACGTGGTCCGAACGACCTGTTCTGGACGGAAGGATTTGGCAGTGGCAGAGACGATCGACGCGCATCACCATCTGTGGCATTACAACGCCGCGGAGTATGGCTGGCTGAAGGACATGCAGCCCATCCAGCGGGACTTCCTGACCAAAGATCTGCTGGCAGAGTTAGCCACCGCAGGGACCGACGGGACTATCGCAGTGCAGGCCCGACAGACGCTGGACGAGACCCGTTGGCTCCTGGACCTAGCCGACCAGTGCGACGCGATTCGAGGCGTCGTCGGCTGGGCCCCCATCGCCGGCGAAGACTTTCCCGGCGTTATGGAGGAGTTCGAGAACCGCCCCAAACTCAAGGGCCTCCGCCACGTCATCCAGGCTGAGGAGGACGAGAACTACATCCTCCGTGCGGACTTCAACGCTGGCATGTACGCCATGCGCGGCAGCGGTCTCGTCTACGACATCCTGGTCTACGAGCGACAACTCCTCCAGACTATTGACTTTGTCGATGAGTACCCCGATCAGGTCTTTGTGCTCGACCACATCGCCAAACCAAAGATCGCCACGGGACAACTGGAGCCCTGGGCGGAGAGCCTGCACGAGCTCGCCCTGCGACCCAATGTCTGGTGCAAGGTCAGCGGTCTCGTGACCGAGGCGGACTGGAAGACGTGGACCCCGGAGACCCTGAAGCCGTATCTTGACGCCGTGGTCGATGCCTTCGGCGCGGAGCGGCTGATGGCTGGCTCCGACTGGCCGGTATGCCTTGTCGCAACCGGGTACGCTCGCTGGTTCGATACGCTGCGTACCTACTTCGCGGCCTTTAGCCAGGATGAGCGGGACGCCATCTTCGGGGCCACCGCCATTCATGTGTATCAACTTTAGTTTCAAATAGTGGTCATGGTTTAAAACAGCACAAGCGGGGAGCAGGCAATGAAGGCATTTCGGATGGAGTCGGCGGGTGTAGCCGCTGTGGCGCAGATCCCGGAGGTGACAGCCAAATCTGGCGAGGTTCTGTTGCAGGTCAAGATGGTGGGGATGTGCGGTACCGACCTGAACACGTTCCGCGGCCGCAACTCTATGGTCACCTTTCCCCGTGTGTTGGGCCACGAGGTTGCTGCTGTCGTCGTGGAAGGCGGCGGTGATCTGACTGCCGGTACGGCTGTCACCGTCTCTCCATACACAAGCTGCGGAATCTGCCCGGCCTGCCGCAGGGGCCGGGTCAACGCCTGCCAGCAGAACCAGACCATGGGGGTCCAACGCGACGGCGCGATGACCGAGTACATCAGCGTCCCGCGTGAGAAGCTCTACGTTGCCAACCTCACCTTCAAAGAGCTGTGCCTGGTGGAACCGCTCACCGTCGGCTTTCACGCCGTCGCCCGCGGCCGCGTTCAGGCGCAGGATACGGTCGCCGTCTTCGGTTGCGGGGCCATTGGATTGGGGGCGATTGCTGGCTCTGCCTTCCGTGGCGCACCCACTATCGCCATTGACATGGACGACGCCAAGCTGGAGATCGCCCGCAAGGCCGGTGCTACCCATAGCATCAATACTGCTCGCGAAGACCTGCACGACCGGCTCGCCGAGATCACCGGCGGCCAGGGCCCGGACGTCACCATAGAAGCAATTGGTCTCCCCGTTACCTTTCGTGCCGCCGTGGAAGAGGTCGCCTTTACGGGCCGCGTCGTCTACATTGGATACGCGAAGGAAGCGGTCGCCTACGAGACGCGGCTCTTCGTCCAGAAGGAGCTCGACATCCTGGGCAGCCGCAACGCCTTGCCGGAGGACTTCCGCGATGTGATCCATATGCTCGAAGCCCATCGCTTTCCCGTAGACGATGCCATCAGCGTCATCGTCCCCATGGAAGACGCGGCGCGCATCCTGGGCGAGTGGAGCGACACCCCCGCGAGGTTCACCAAGATTTTGGTTGAGATTAGTTAAGAAGGCACTCAGAACATTTTGTAACGATTGGAGTCACACATGCAGGTTTCGACCTCGAGCAGCAGTGGAGCGAAGGATACGAAGGGTATAGCAGTCTTCCCGGTCGGGCAGATGGTGTTGTTTGTGCTGGTCACCGTGCTGTTCTTCCTGTGGGGCATGTCCAACAACCTCACCGACATTCTCGTCCAGCAGTTCAAGAAGTCCTTCGAGCTCTCGCAGTTCGGCGCGCAGCTGGTACAGACGGCGAACTTCTTTGGTTACTTTTGCATGGCTATCCCCGCCGCTCTGGTGATGCGTCGCTGGGGCTACAAGGCCGGCATGGTTCTGGGACTGGTCCTCTTCGGCGGCGGCATGGTGCTGTTCTGGCCGGCGGCAGTCAGCGGACAGTACCTACCCTTCCTGATCGCCCTCTTCACAGTCGGCTGCGGAGCTTCCGTGCTGGAGACCGCGGGCAACCCCTTTATGGCGCAGTTTGGCCCGGCTGAGACCTCCGAGCGCCGCTTGAACTTTGCCCAGGCCTTCAACCCTCCGGGCACCATTCTGGGTGTCATCATCGGCGCACGCTTCATCTTCTCCGGCATTGAGCTTAAGGACTCCGAGGTCGCCGCCATGAAGTCAGCTGGCACCTACGCGGGCTACCTCCATACCGAGCTGATGCGCGTCGTCCCCACCTACCTCGGCCTCGGCACCGTCGTGCTGTTGTTTGCGCTGCTGCTCTCGCGCATGAAGTTCCCATCGATGGAGAGCGAAGGGGAGGGAAGCGACCAGGGCAGCTTCTCTGAGCTGCTGCACTACCCCCACCTGTGGTTCGCCGTACTGGCTAACTTCTGCAATGTCGGCGCGCAGATCTCCACCTGGAGCAGCCTCATCCCGTACATGAAGCAGTACACCCCGGTCAGCGAGCGGACCGCCGCCCTCTACCTCACCGCGACCCTGATCGCCTTGATGGTCGGCCGCTTCGTCACCGTGCCGCTGATGAAGTACATCTCGGCCAGCAAGATCCTCGGCATGTACGGTGCCGCTAATGTGCTGCTCATCGCGCTGGCGATTCTCCGCCCCGGCATGATCGGCGCGTACGCTATTGTGGCCAGCAGCTTCTTCTTGTCCATCATGTTCCCCACCATCTTTGCGCTGGGCCTCAAAGGTCTCGGCGCAAACACCAAGCTCGCCGGCTCCTTCCTGGTCATGGCCATCGTCGGCGGAGCGATCTTCCCGCCCATCCTCGGCTGGATCGCTAAGCACACCGGCAGCCTGGCCGATGGCTACATTGTCCCTGCGTTTGGCTTCCTGGGCGTGTCGTTGTACGGGTTCCTGGCGGACCGCATCAGTCCCGCGCCGGGCAACACCAGCCCCGACGCCGGCCCTATCGTCGCGGCTCGCGGACAAGGAATCTAGCCAAGGAATCTAGCTAGGGAATCTAGCTAAGCCACAGCACTCTCTCAAGCCTTATAGAAGCTCTACCGGCCCTGCGCCGCCAGCTTCTTCTCGATCAGGTCCACCAGGTGGCCCACCGTCTGGAGCGACTCCAATTCGGCAGTCTGAAACTTGATCTTGAAGGCCCCTTCCACCGCGACGATCAGGTTGATGTGATTGAAGGAGTCCCACTCCGGCACCTCCGCAGCGGTCAGCTCACGGGTGAGGACCAGCGTGTCGTCGTCAAAGAGATCGTGGAAGATCTCCGTCAGCTGCTTATAGAGTTCCTGCTCCTGCATGTTGTACGGGGTTCCTTCAGAGAGTAGAGAACTAGTTATATCGTTCAGTTTGTAACTCACGGGGCAGCTCACGATGCGGGCCCGTCCAGCCCTGGATTCCGGCGCCGAAAGCCGTTGCAGACCCGGCAGCAGAGCCGCTAAACTAAAGACATACAAGATAGATGTCCCTCCCCCGGCTGTTCCGCAGTTCTTGCCAGCTGTTTCCTGGCTCTTCTCCAGCCGTACTGAAGTCCATGCAACGGTTACAACACGTTGCGGCGCACCAAAAAATCGAAACTTTTGTGCGTCTATTGTCGTATCTCTTACAGAAAGATAGCGTCTATTGGCTTCAGGCAGCCAGCTTGGAACAAGGTGTCGTTCTGGCCGCCAGAATCACAAATTACCTGCCCCGGCGCTGATTTAACACTGACTTAAGTCGTATTGCAGTACAAAGACCGCAGTAAGAATGAGGATGTATCCGATGTTGACTGGATTTGGCGTCTCACGAGCAGCCCTGAAGAGAATCGTAGTGTTGCTTTCCGTACTCACGTTTGCCTCGGTTGCCCCCTCGCTCACCCCGGCGATCTACGCCCAGGCCGCGGCCCCAGCAGCTGCTGCAGCAGGACGGCAGCTGGGAACGGTCAAGACCCTCTCCGGCTCGTCCATGACGCTCGCAACCGATGCCGGGCAGCAGATCACCGTGACCCTGGCAGACGGGGTTAAGGTCGTCCAGCTCCCCCCAGGCAGCACCGATCTTAAGGCCGCCACCGCTATCGCGCTGACCGATGTCTCGGTAGGCGACCGCGTCCTCGCCACCGGTAAGCCCGGAGAGGCGGCTGGTCAGCTCACCGTCACCCGCATCATCCTCATGAAGTCCACCGACATTGCCCAGAGACACGCGCAGGAGCAGGCGGACTGGCAGAAGCGCGGCAGCGGCGGCAACGTCAACTCTGTCGATGCAGCCACCACTACCCTCACTGTTACCGAGGGTGCCAAGAAGGTCCAGATCAAGACCACCCCGACCACCATCTTCCGCCGTTACTCGGGCGACTCGGTCAAGTTTGAAGATGCAGTCGTCGGGAATTTTGCCCAGGTCCAGTCCGGTGATCAGCTTCGCGTCCGCGGCGATAAGTCTGAGGATGGGCTCACCATTCAGGCACAGGAGATCGTCAGCGGTTCGTTCAAGAACCTGGCGGGCGTCATCGCCACCATCAACGCCGCCGACGGTACCATCACATTGAAGGACCTCGCCACCAAGAAGATGATGACCGTCAAGGTCACCGCCAACTCCGACCTGCGCAGACTGCCGGAGCGCATGGCAGCCATGTTTGCCGCCCGCGCAAAAGGCGGCGCTGCCGCTGGTGCCGGAGCAGCTGGTGCCGGAGCAGCAGCAGGCGCAGGTGCTCCTCCCGCAGGTGCTGGAGCACGCGGCCCTGGTGCAGGTGGCTACGGCGGTGGTGCAGGCGGCCCCGGTGGTCCCGGTGGCGCAGGCCGTTCCGCCGGCATGGATCTCTCCCAGATGCTTACCCGTCTCCCCAACGAGACGATTGCAGAACTCAAAGTAGGGGACGCCGTCATGATCGTGGCCTCCCAGGCAGCACCGAGCAGCTCCTCGGTCACGGCAGTCACGCTTCTCAGTGGCGTCGAGCCAATCCTTGCAGCAAGCCCCGCAGGCTCTCAGATGACGCTCTCGCCCTGGAGCGTCGGCGGCGGCGCACCGGATGCAGGTGGAGCGCAGTAACGTCACCACCTTTGGCCCTCGATGGCCAACCACAATTTCTCTTTTAGGAGTCGTAATGTCATTACGTCATACGCTGAAGTTCTGCCTTGTACTTTGCCTCGCTCTGATCGCTCTGGTTCCTTCCGCTCTACAGGCCCAGCAGCCCGCCGGTGCCACTGTCCACGGACTGGTCGCCGACCCCGATGACGCCGTCATCCCCGGTGCCACCATCACGCTGACCCCGGCATCGGGCAAGGCGCTCACGGCGACCTCCGGAGGCGATGGCACCTACACCGTGCGTGGCGTTCCCGCCGGTGTCTACTCCGTCACCGTCACCATGAAGGGCTTTGCCTCCTTCGTCAAGCAGGGGGTCCGCATCACCGCCGCACAGACCCTCGCCCTGGACGCCAAGCTCGCCATCCAGACCCAGAAGGAAGAGGTCCAGGTCTCCACCACAGCCACCACGCTTAGCGTAGACTCCGACAGCAACGCCAGCGCCACCGTCATCAAGGGGAAAGACCTCGACGCCCTCTCCGACGATCCCGATGATCTCGCCAATGAACTCTCCGCCCTCGCCGGTCCGGCTGCCGGACCCAACGGCGGACAGATCTACGTTGATGGTTTCACCGGTGGGCAGCTTCCGCCCAAGTCTTCCATCCGCGAGATTCGCGTCAACCAGAACCCCTTCTCCGCACAGTACGAACGTCTCGGCTACGGTCGTGTCGAAGTCTTCACCAAGCCCGGCACCGACAAGTTCCATGGCTCCTTCCAGGTCAACGGAAGCACCTCCGCACTCAACACCGGCAACGGGTTTGTCTCGTCTCAGCCGGCTTACCACACCATCTTTTTCCTTGGAAACCTCACCGGACCCATCAACTCGAAGTCCTCATTCGCGCTGTCCGGTTCGCGTCGTCAGATTCAGGACAATACCATCGCCAATGGCACCATCGCTGCCAACTCCCCCACCTCGACGGTGCTCTGCAAACCCGGCGATAGTACCTGCACTTACTTCAATAGGTTTTCGTATGCAACCGCCTTTCCGCAGAACCGTTTCGATCTCTCGCCTCGCATCGACCTCGCACTCAGCGAGAAGAACACCTTGATCACTCGCTTCCAGTTACAGCGCAGCGACTCCATCAACGACGGCATCGGTGGCTTCGACCGCCCCACCACCGGGTACAACGCCGCCAACTCCGAGTACGAGCTGCAGGTCAGCGACACGCAGATTCTCTCCTCCCACGTTATCAACGAGAGCCGCTTTGAGCTTGGTCGTAACCGCAGCTCGCAGACCCCGCAGTTTACGACTCCCAGCGTCAACGTCTCCGGCGCCTTCACCGATGGCGGTACCGTCACTGGTTCCGCGACCTCGCGGCAGGCACGGCTGGAGCTACAGAACTACACCTCCATCCAGCTCTCGAAGAACTTCATCCGCTTCGGTGGCCGCCTGCGGTTGAATCGCCAGTCCAGTAACTCCAACGCCGGCACCAACGGCAACTTCACCTACGCCAGCCTCACCGACTATCAGGCCAATAAGTTGAGCCAGTTCAGCATCAACAAGATCATCAACCCTTCCGTCGTAGCCACGCTCGCCGACGTTGGTCTGTACCTCGAGGATGACTGGAAGGTCCGCCCCAACCTGAGCCTCAGCGGCGGCCTGCGCTACGAGACCCAGAACTACCTCAGCGGCAATCAGGCCATCGCTCCCCGCGTCTCCTTCGCTTGGGGTGTCGGCAGCGCCAAGGGTAGCCCTAAGACCGTCATCCGCGGCGGCTTCGGCATCTTCTTTGATCGTTACCAGATCAACAATATCCTCAACGTCAAGTTACAAGGGGACGGAACCAACCAGCAAAAGCTGGTGTTGAGCAATCCTCACATTACCAATCCATTCTGCTCGCCCACAAATATTGCTGCCTGCGGCACTCCGACCGCTGGTAGCACCACCACGTACACTGCTTCGCCCGACTTGCGGACGCCTTACACCATGCAGTTTGCAATTGGTGCCGACCAGCAGCTCTTCAAAGGCGCTACCCTCTC
>JANYER010000189.1 GCA_025359825.1 Granulicella sp. | reverse complement strand
GTGCTGGAGGCGGGGATAGTTCTGGCGGGACTGGCAATGCTGTTGCGTCCCGCCTTTTGGCTTGATGATGCGGTTGAGTGGTTAGACTGCTTTGCGCTGAAAGGTGGTCTTCTTGGTGCCGGCGAAGGAGTCTTTGGCTTTGAAGGATGCGTTGGAGGCGGAGGCGAGGGGCTTGGCGCCGTTTTTACTCTGGGCGGCGGCTTTCTCGCGTGCTGCCTGGAGCTTCTGGGCCTGACGGCCTAGTCCGCCGATCTTAATGGTTCCTGCTTTGGGGATGAAATCGCTCATGTGCTTAATCCTCTCATGGCTCGGGTAGCAGGTACAGGGTACTTGGTACTAGGCACCTGGTTTGGGGCGCATGTTGGCTAGCAGGGCTTCGGCGGTGGGCTGGGTGTTGAGGACGTCGGCAGGGGTGAGCCAGGCGCGGCGGAGCTGGGTGATCCCGTAGGAGATCATGCTGAGGTCTTCCATGTTATGGGCGTCGGTGTTGACGACGATCTTGCAGCCGTGTTGTTTGGCGAGGCGCAGGTGGAGGTCGTTGAGGTCGGCGCGGGCTGGGTGGGCGTTGTGCTCGACGGCTACGCCAAGTTGGGCGGCGTGTTGGAGGATGGTGTCGAGGTTGAGGGCAAAGGGTTCGCGTTGTAGGAGGAGGCGTCCGGTGGGGTGGCCGAGGATGCGGACGTGGGGGTTCTGGATGGCTCGGAGGACGCGGTCGGTGGTCTCTTCGATGGGCTGGTCGAAGCGGGAGTGCACGCTGGCGATGACGATATCCATCTGAGCAAGGGTGGCGTCTTCAAGGTCGAGGGTGCCGTCGGCGAGGATGTCGACTTCGATGCCGGGGAGTACGGTGATACGGCCTTCGTACTGGTCCTGCAGCTCGGCATTGATTTGGCGGATGCGCTGGACGTGGGCGATGGCTCGGGCGTCGTCGAGGCCGTTGGTCATGGCGAGGGCTTTGGAGTGGTCGGTGATGGCGATGTAGCGAAGGCCGCGGGCGAGTGCGGCCTCTGCCATCTGGCGGATGGTGTGGCGGCCGTCGCTTGCTTCGGTGTGCATGTGGAGGTCGCCGCGGATGTCGGCCTGCTCGATGAGCTGCGGGAGCTGGTGAAGCGCGGCAGCTTCGAGTTCGCCGGAGTTCTCGCGCAGTTCCGGTGGGATGTAGTCGAGGTCGAGGGCCTGATAGATTTCAGCCTCGGAGGCGGAGGCGACGATGGTGTTGTCGTCGAGGCGGGCGAGGGCGTACTCGTTGAGGGTGAGACCTTTTTTGAGGGCGCGCTGACGGAGGGCGACGTTGTGCATCTTGGAGCCGGTGAAGTACTGGAGCGCTGCGCCGTAGCCGCTGCGGGGGAGGAGGCGGACGTCGACCTGAAGGTTGTTGCGCAGCGTGAAGGAGACCTTGTTCTGACCCTTGGCAAGGAGCTTGTCAATAAGGGGCAGGGTGGCGACGTGCTCCACGGCTGCGGCGACGACTTCGGGCTCGCAGGCGGGGCCGGTGACGAGCAGGTCGAGGTCGCCGACGGTCTCGCGGCCACGGCGAAGGGAGCCGGCGGGGGTGATGGTGTCGATGCCGGGGAACTCGAGGATGAGGGCGGAGATCTTGTCGGCGTAGCTGCGGGCGTCGTCGATGCGGAAGCGGCCGGAGTTGCGGCGATAGTCCTCAATGCCCTTGATGAGCTTGGTGACGAACTTCTCTCCCATGCGGGGGAGGGTGGTGAGATGGCCAGCCTTGGCGGCCGCTTCGAGAGCGTCGATGTCCGAGACCTGTAGGGCGGACCAGACGAGCGCGACGGTCTTGGGCCCCATGCCGGGAAGGCGGAGGAGTTCGAGCATGGTGGGTTTGTACTTGAGCAGCAAGTCTTCGCGAAGAGGCATGGTGCCGGTGGCTTCGAGCGCGAGGATGTTGGCGGCCATACCTTTGCCGATACCGGGGATGCCGAGCAGGAGCTTGGGATCGGAATCGGGCTGGGCGAGAGTGGAGAGCTGGGTGGTCTGCTGCTCGACGGCCTCGGCAGCACGCCGGTAGGAGCGGATGCGGAAGGGGTCGGCAGCGTCGATTTCGAGGAGGGCGGCGGTCTCGTCGAGCAGACGAGCAATGGTGATGTTATCCATGAGAGTTAGAGGCAGGGCCTGAATGCCTGCTCCCTAGTATGCACGATGTGGTTTGGAGTTTTGGGGGGGAACGAGGTGTCTGAATTCGATTGCGGAGAGTCAGGACAACGGCTGGGTGTCATTCGGGGCAACGCGGTCTGCGGGCAGGACCCTACAGCCAGGGAACCAAGGCATGAAGGGAGACAGGGTGCAGGGTATAGTGCGGGTGAAGGCTAGACGGCTTCCTTGACTCGCATGACCTGATCTGCCTGAGGGCCCTTGGTTCCCTGGATGACGTCGAATTCTACCTCGTCGCCTTCTTTGAGAGTTTTGTAGCCGTCAAGCTGGATGGAGCTGTAATGAACGAATACGTCTGCGCCGTCATCGCGACCGAGGAACCCATATCCTTTTGCATTGTTAAACCACTTCACGGTGCCTTTGTACTGCGCCATGTAACTTTCTCCTCGTTCTAGTCGAACTGCTTCCCGATACGTATTTGATCTCTGTATCTGCCAGATAAGACGCCAAGTCTGGCAATGGGTTGCCTCGGAGCGCGCGGGGGAGCAACGGGCATGGGAGGAGTATGGGGCGTCCAAAAAGGATGCCTGCCGGGAGGAAAGTTTTTCCGGGTAGCAGGCATTCTTTACCGAGTTGCGTGGAGCTTAGAGGCGTCCGGCGCGGCGGGCTGCGTCGTAGAGGGACAGGCCGATGAGGGTCTTGCCGTCGTGGATCTTGTTGGCGGCGACGAGGGCGAGGGCTTGGGAGAGAGGGAGGCGCAGGATCTCGATCTGTTCGTCGGCCTCGGGCTGGGCTTGGCCGACACGGATGTCGCGGGCGAGGTAGATTTGCATCCACTCACCGAGGAAGCCGGGGCTGGCGAAGTATTTGGTGAGCAGGGTCCACTTTTTGGCACGGTAGCCGGTCTCTTCGATCATCTCGCGCTTGGCAGCGGCGAGAGGAGCTTCGTTGGGCTCGATGCGGCCTGCGGGTAGCTCGAGGAGGAACTGACCTGCGGCGTGTCGGTACTGACGCTCGAGGATGACGATGGGGTCTTTGGGATTGCCGGTGGCTGCGGACTCATCGACGGCGAGGATGACGACGGAGCCGTTGTGGCGGATGACGTCACGGGTGTTGCGGTGGCCGGTGGGTTCGATGACGGTGTCGGTGAAGACGGAGAAGACTTTACCCTTCCAGGCGAGCCTGGAGGAGATGAGTTTGGCTTTTTTAGCCTTTGCCGGTGCCTTTGATACTGGCTGGGGGACTGGCTTTGCGGTGGAAGCGGGGGAGGGGGTCTTTTTTGAAGCGGCCATAAAACTACGGTATCATCCGCATCTCAGGCCTAGGGTCGGGCATCCTATTTGTTGTAACGGATATAAGCTGGAAGGTATCTACTCTGCATGGCGATCGATTGCGGTTTGGGCAGGGGTCTGACCTGCGCGTGATTCGAGCTGAGCCGGGAGTGCTGATTGAATACAAATTGGGTCCTAAAGCCATGAGTGTTGAGTGTTACCCCATTTCGATTTTGCCGCATGTATCGCAGCTGTATCGCGACTACCTGGCTATGGCCGACAGTGCTGCGGATGCTCCGGTGCGACGTTGGTATGGGGCAGAACCGTTTGCAGGACGGTGGATGGGGAATGCTGCGGTCAAGGTCGATCATGCGGGGCGGCTGGCGGATGCGTTGAAGGCGCAGAGCCTGGAGTTTGGGGCAGGTGCTGCTGCGCTTGAGAATATTGAGAAGCTGCGAGCCGGAGCCCGGGCGGTAGTGACGGGGCAGCAGGTGGGTCTGCTGGGTGGTCCGCTACTGACATTGTTGAAGGCTGCGACTGCGGTGGCACGGGCCAAGCAGGCGACCAAAGCGACGGGCGTGCCGCATGTACCGATGTTCTGGCTGGCGACGGAGGACCATGACCTGGCGGAGGTAGACCAGGCTGCACTGCTCACGAAGGATTCCGTGGAAACGCTGCGGGCAGGATTGAAGGTGGCGGGGACGGTCCCGGTAGGTGGTGTGGAGATTGGCCCGGAGATAGAGGCTGTACTGGCGCAGGCCGAGGAGTTGCTAGGCTACGGGCCGGTGGGAGAGCTGCTGCGGGAGTGTTACGAGCCGCGTGAGGGCTACAAGCCGACGCTGGGTGGCGCGTTTGCACGGTTGATGGCACGGATCTTTGCCGAACAGGGTTTGATTGTGATGGACGCGGCTGGACGGGAGTTCCACGCACTGGGTGCAGGGACGCTGCGGTATGCGATGGAACATGCGGATGAGCTGGAGGCTGGGCTGCTGGCCCGGACGAAGGAGTTGGAAGCAGCCGGATACCACGCCCAGGTGCTGGTGGTTGCAGGGCATAGTCTGCTGTTTTTAGTGGATGGAGTGACCGGCGATCGAGCAGCGCTGCGGCGGACACCCGAAGGTGGGTGGAAGGCCGGTGGGAAGACGTACACGACGGCGGAGCTGCTAGAGATTCTAGAGGCTGAGCCGGAGCGGATCAGTCCGAATGCGCTGCTGCGTCCTGTGTTCCAGGATACGATTCTGCCAACGGCGGCGTATGTGGGTGGGCCGGCTGAGGTGGCTTACTTTGCGCAGAGTGCAGTGGCGTACAAGGCGATATTGGGCCGGGTAACTCCGGTGCTTTCACGCCTGAGTGCGACGCTGGTGGAACCGGCGATCGCAACAGTGATGGCGCGGCATGAGGTAAGTCTGCCGGATGTGATGACGACGGCAGAGGAGCTGGGGCAGCGATTGGGTGCGCGGGCGATGCCGATTGCGGGCAAGCGGAAGCTGGCGGCGGTAGGGAATGCGATGGATGCGGAGTTGACGGCGCTGACGGAGTATATGTCGGCGATGGACGCTGCGCTGGGGCGTGCTGCTGAGGTTTCAGGCAACAAGATGCGCTACCAGATGAACCGACTGCGACGGGTAGCTGCCACGTTTGAGTTGCAGAAAGAGGCGAGTCTGAAGAAGCATGCAGACGCGCTGACGCTGCACCTGTTTCCGGGCGGGCATCCGCAGGAACGGGTGCTGGCAGGGGTGTGGTTCCTGGGGCGGTATGGGGAAGGGTTGATCGAACGCATGGTGGTGGAGGCGGAGAACCTCTGTCCGGGCCATGTGGTGGTCCGGCTCTAGTTTAGGCACAAGTTACGGTGTACCTGGTTCAAGGTGGACCGCAAGCTCTAAAATGGGTGGGATGAGGTGCGTCTATGGGCTTGAGCGATGAAGATTTCGAGGTAATGTGTCCGGATTGTGGGGGGATGCTGAAGATCGACCCCGTGACGCGGTCGGTGATCGCCCATACTCCTGCTCCGAAAAAGAGGATGTTCGAGGACTTCAATGATGCGGGGCGGGCGCTGCGGGAGGCGGATGCGCGGCGGGACTCGTTGTTTGCACAGAGTATGGAAGCGCAGAAGAACAAAGACGATGTGATGGCCAAGAAGTTTGCCGAGGCGGTGAAGAAGGCGAAGGAAAGTCCTTTGACGGAGCGTCCGCTGCGGGACTTCGATCTGGACTAGGTGCGTCTCTGCTGAGATTTAAGGCGGGGGCTGGCTCGGAACTTGTGGAAGAATTTTCCAATTGGTGAGGTCCGAGGCCGAACTCTCGGCCTATCTGAACTTAGCTCGTGGATAACTAGATTCTAAAATTTGATTTCGTGAAATAATCGGGACGGTTTGGGAACGGTGGTTTTGGTGTACCTTTGCCCGGACTGTTTCTTCCCTGAGGTGCTGCTAGTGTTCAACCCTGCCTTGCGACTTCGCCCTCTCGCTTTGCTTTTAGCCTGCGCTTTGATGACTGGCTGCAGCACGTATCAAAACACTTCCCTGGTAACGATTCCGGCGAACCGGCAAGGTGTGGTGCATGGCGGGCAGCAGCCGGTGAGTGGCGCGACGATTCAGCTCTATGCGGTGGGCACGACGGCGGACGGTTCGGCTGCGACGCCTCTGCTGACACCATCGGTCGTGACGGATGCGAATGGTGGTTTCAGCATCACGGGGCTCTATCATTGCCCGTCCGTGTCGACGCTGGTGTACCTAGTTGCGAGCGGTGGGAATCCCGGGCTAGCGGTGAGCATGAATAATACTGCATTAGCGTTAATGACGGCACTTGGGACGTGCGGCAATCTATCGGCTTCGACATTTATCCAGGTGAATGAAGTGACTTCGGTTGCTGCGGTCTATGCGCTTGCACCCTACATGACGTCGCTTTCGTCGATTGGATCGGCACCGGGTGATGCGGCCGCGCTGTCCAATGCCTTCGCTCTGGCGGCTGAGCTGGCCAACACCACGACCGGCATCACGCCGGGAACGGGTGTTCCGGTGGGAGTGACTGTTCCGGTGGCGCAGATCAATACGATCAGCAATATCATTGCGTCCTGCATCAACTCTGCCGGGGGAACCCAGGGCGACAGCACAGTGTGCGGAACGTTATTTTCGCTGGCTACGCTACCAGGACATACGGTGAGCAACACCCTTGCAGCGCTGTTGAGTCTAGGGAATAACCCTACCCTGAACACGCAGGCACTTTATAACCTGGTTACGCCGACGGCGCCGTTCCAGCCGTCGCAGCCCGTCGTGCCGCCAGACCTTGCTGTGCGCTTGATTGTTTCATCAGGCCTTACTGTATCGCCTTCGGTGGTGAACTTTCCTGCGACGCGGCTGCATGCAACGAGTGCCCCGCAGACCCTTACCTTTACCAACAATACGGCCACGGCAGTGGGTGTCGATGTGTCGGCGTTGGACTCCTTGTTTTCGGGCATCAATTCCCTGGACTTCCGCTCGTTCTCCAACAGTCAGCAGACCTGTTCTGTGCCCATCCAGCCAGGCGGCACATGTACTGTGCAGATTTCTTTTGCCCCTACTGACCTGGGAGCGCGTACTGCGTATCTGAACGTTACCAACAGCTCGGCCAACTCCGTGCTTTCGGTGCAGGTGAATGGCACCGGGTTGGAGGCGGGTGCCGGGCCTGTATCCCTCACCGGATCCGGGTTCAATTTCACTGCAGCCAACACTCCGCAGACGGCAACGCTGACCAACAATGGCACCACGACGCTGCTGATCGACGGGATCAGCATCAGTAACGATCCAACCTCAGGCCAGCCGGCCTTCAGCCAGACCAATACATGCGGAGCGTCACTCGCTCCCCAGGGTACGTGCATGATTAGTGTGGCTGCGCTAACAACCGCGCAAGCCTATTCATCGGGAACTTTGACGGTTGCTGACGATGCTGCCGCAGGAGCGCAGACCCTGGCGCTGACCTACTCGAACGGATTCACTGGATCGGTTCTATGGGATTTCAAGAGTGTCTCGATCGGGGCGCAGGATGCAACGTATAACTACTCCTTCAATCCGCCTGGGGCTCCGACAACCACGACTCTCACTCTGACTGGACCGAACGCGTCCGACTTCTCCTTCTCTTCCAGTTCGTCGGTGCAGAGCACTGTGTGCAACCGTTCGCGCCTAAGTCCTACTTGTGGTCCAGTGGTGTACTTCAATCCTTCAGCGTTGGGCTTGCGCACGGTTACGATCAGTGCCGCCGGAGTGCCGTTTGCCGGATATGTTGGTACTGGCATTCCTGCAGGACTGAACTTCCTGCCCTCGGTCAGCAGTATCAACTTCAACACCACGGTAGGGAAGGTAAACGTCGGGCAGACCTCTGGCGGCGTGCCGGTAAGCGTGGTCAACAATGGCACTGTCGTGCTCACGTTGAATGCGCCTGTGCTGTCCGGTCCTGCTGCTTCGGAGTTCAATGTCTCGTCACAGTGCACAAGCCTTGCACTCGGAGCGAGTTGCAACTTGACAGTCACTGCGACGCCTACACAGGCGGGCATCCGTACGGCAACCCTTACGCTGACTGATTCGACGAATGCCGCGCAGCAGACGATCGCGCTGAAGGTCTTCGCGGATACTCCTGCACCGGTGGTCAACCCCAGTACGATTAGCTTTTCTCTGACGCCACTGGGAACGGTGAGTGCACCGCAGTCTTTCACCATTGCGGCTGATGGGAACCATCCCGTTACGCTCGTCCTGGGAATTGCTCAATACTCGCCCTTCTTTCTTTCTGGAGGAACTTCGTGCGCTTCGACTCCCTGCCAGCTTTCGGTGGCTTTTGCCCCGACGGCAGCGAATACAGCTGCTGCGGCGGGGAATAACTCTTATGGCAATCTGTACGTGATTGATATGGCGACAGGTGAGTCGACAGCGGTCTCGTTGAGCGGCGTCTATCAGTAGTGGCTGAGAATGCGTGGGGCGAAACGGTCCCAGCGCGACGAATCGCATTGGCAGGCTTGGGTGTGCAATACTTTTGAGCGTCTGGTAAAGACGATAACCGCGTGCTGTGTGGAGCTTCCTTGTCGATCATGATGGATTCCGTGAAGAAGAATATTTCGTTTGCCGCTTGCGTGGCGATGTGCCTGTTTGGGGCGATGGCTGTGATGGTTCCTGCGGCGCAGGCACAGAATGTGGATGCGAAGCTGCTGCTGCATCCGACGGCGGATAGCTGGCCGGGGTATCACGGAGACTACTCGGGCCAGCGACATAGCTCTTTGACGCAGATTACGCCTGCGAATGTGGGCAATTTGGGGATGGCGTGGGCGTTCCAGACGAACCAGCCGGCGGCGATCAAGGCGACGCCTATCCTGGTGGATGGGATTTTGTATTTCACGGTACCGGACCAGTTGTGGGCGGTGGATGCGCGCTCAGGACGGCAGATCTGGCACTATCAATACCCGCCCAACAAGGGTGACCATATTGGCCAGCGCGGCGTGGCGATCTATAAAAATTGGATCTACTTCATGGGGCCGGATGCGCACATGGTCTCGTTGAATGCGAAGGACGGGACGGTGCGGTGGAATATTGCTGTCGCCGACTCTCGCAAGGGGTACTGGACGACGATGGCACCCCTGATTGTGGGGAACCATGTGTTGGTCGGGGTAGGCGGGGACCTGGATAATATCCCGATGTTTTTGC
Source organism: Granulicella sp. (assembly GCA_025359825.1). GTDB lineage: Bacteria > Acidobacteriota > Terriglobia > Terriglobales > Acidobacteriaceae > Edaphobacter. The sequence goes on along the minus strand of JANYER010000189.1, from coordinate 983 downwards.
AGTCGTTTGAGCCGGAGACAGGGAAGCTGCAATGGAAGTGGGACGTCGATCCGAATGTCGGGAAGCCGGGTGCGAATACGGGCGGAACGACGTGGATTCCCGGGACGTATGACCCCGACCTGAACCTGATCTATTGGGGTACGGGAAATCCGACGCCGGTGCTGGCTGGTTCGGCGCGGCCGGGCGACAACCTATACACGTGCAGCATCGTGGCGCTGAATCCGGATACGGGCAAGCTGGTGTGGGCGTTTCAGCCGGTGCCGCACGATACGCATGATTGGGATGCGGTAGAGATTCCGGTGCTGGTGGATGGAATGTTCAAGGGCAAGCAGCGGAAGATGCTGATGCAGGCATCGCGGAGTGGATATTTCTTTGTGCTGGACCGGGTGACGGGCGAGAGCCTGCTGAGCACACCGTTTATCCCGGTGAACTGGGCGAATGGGTTAGACAAGAAGGGCCAGCCGATTCCGAATGTGGCGAAGGAGCCTGCTCCGGATGGACGACTGATCGCTCCGGATGAGGGTGGCGCTACGAACTATCGTTCGCCTAGTTTCGATGCGAAGACGGGGTTATTTCTGGTGAGTGCTCATCCGAGCTATAGCTTGTACTTTACGAAGCCTGCGGATGGTACGTATGGGTGGGCTGGCGCGGACTACGGTCTGTGGGGTAAGGGCGTGTTGGAGGCGATCGACTACCAGACCGGTAAGGTGCGCTGGTCGCATCCGCTGGGCGATGGTGGTCCGGGCGCTGGGATCTTGACGACTGACTCCGGGCTAACCGTGACGGGGGATGTACCCGGCAACATGCTGGTGCTGGAGACGAGCACCGGCAAGACCCTGTGGCATGCGTCGCTGGGCTCACCGATACGGAACTCTCCGATCACATATTTGCTGGACGGGAAGCAGTACTTTATGACGGCAAGCGGTGGGGTGTTGTTTGCGTGGGCCTTGCCGGGAGCTGCGAAATAGGAGGGAAGACTGGAA
>JANYER010000466.1 GCA_025359825.1 Granulicella sp. | reverse complement strand
ATCAGCTTGCGGTACGCCCTGTAATCCGCTCTGGCAAAATCAAGAGGATCCCAGCGGCTAAGATTGCGAAGCTTGACCATTCCTGCCAGTGCTGCTGAGAGACCCCAAACAACATCAGGCCCACTCCGATGAGCATGCAGCCTATCCAGCGTCTTCCTAACGGCATAGTTCCTCCTTCATAGTTGATTGCCACGACAAGGCCGTGGAAATGGCGGGTCACCGCCACCGACGATGGGGTAATAAGGTGAAAAGGTAAAACAAAACAACTACTGAACGTCCGATACCTGGCTGTTCAGGAACACAACCTTCATGTCCTTGTAGACGTAGATTTGCTTCGCGCCTAGATCGACAATCTTGTCTGGGTTGCCAAGCGACTGCTTCACCTCCTCCTGACTCATGCCGAGCTTGATGGTCTTGCTTTCGACGGCTGAGGCAGTGGCCGGGTCGGTGAGTACGGTGTCGATGGTCTTCTTGATGTCCTCGGGCGTCATGTTCTCCAAGCCTGGGAGCTTGACGTTCAACTCGGCTCTGTACCGGGTTCCGCGTCCGTCTCCTAACGTTGCGACATCGACCGTGAGCAGTTCCATAAGGACCGATTCCTTCCTCACGGTAATTTGCATGACATAGACCTTCTCATTCGGGGCAAGCGTGCGTGAATGGCTGGTGTTGCCGCCTAAGGCGGCGGCAAAGCCGGTCTGCTGGGTAAGCTTGCCATCCGAGTAGTTTGTCTCAAGGATGGCGTTCTTGGTGTTCGCAACGTCGGCGTAGATGCCGGGTAGCCGAACGGCAAGGATCGGTCCCGGTTCGGTGACGCGGGTGTAATCGAAATCGGCGAAACCGCTCATGCCCACCCTGGTAAGTGGATAGAGGGCTACAAGGGCGGTGCGCATGTCGCGTTTGCTTGGGGCGCAGAAGGCGGGGGCTGGGGCAAGGGCGCAAACGAGGGAAGCGGTAATAATGACGCGGGCGGGGGAGAGGAAACGCATGGTTGAATCCTTTTTAGAGGTTAGCGCCCACGACTGTGGCGATGCTGAATGGCTGGAGCTTGTTCCGGCGCGATGGCGTTGGAAGAAGCTTCGCTTTGCTGCTGAACTGGAAGGGGGATGGCGGGCTTTAGCTGGTCCGGGAGTGCAATGGTGGGACTTACGGCGTTCCCCTGGGCCGATCCATCTGAGGTGTAGACGCTTACCTGTCGGCCTGTGCGGGAGAGAAAAGCGGCCTCGGATGTGGCCTGGAATGATCCGTCCTGGCTGATAAGAACTCGCTCTGGAGCGCCTGTCTTGAGGCTGTCAACGGCGTAGCCGTGTTCAATGTATCTGGCTTGTTCTGGATTCAGTTGCACGCTCTGGCCCTTGTCGAGATGCACTTCTAGTTTATCGCCGATGGCGGCGACGGTGCCGAAGTCGCCTTTTCGGATACCTTGCGAAGCGTCGGCTTCGGTCAGTCGTATCCGGTCGCCCTGGGCGAATTCCTGGTGTTCCTCCCGGTAGACCTTGCTCTGAGCGGTCATGGCTTTGGTGAGGTGAGGGCTGTAGATCACGTCGTCGCCGTTGGAGGTCCTGACGATGAGCTGGTTGGTCCTTGCATCGGTTGCGACGACCAGGGCGGCGCTGTCGTTTGGAATCCCCTCAAGGCTGGGGCTTCCCTGCCTGTACTGGATGATGTCGCCGGGGGTGTACTGCGCGGCCTGTTTGGGATTCGCCAACTCTTTCTCGATGTGGACCGGAAGCGACTTGCTATCCGGTGCAACGGTCCCCGACGCTTGCAAGTCGGCTCGGATAAGCTGATTCAACTCGCGGCGTTCTGCCGGGTCTTTGGAGATGACGACGGTGTTGGAGGGGTGTTCCGCATACGCAAGGGCGACCGCCGCGATGCGATGGTTTGGGTCTGCATACTCGCGCACCCGGGTGACGGTGTTCTTGTGCGGAGCTGGGTCGGGAGACTTTCGGAAGTCCACGGCTGAGGTCTTGCTGATGTCCGTTGCCAGTCGCGCTCCAAGCCCCTCGGCGTCGTTGGTGTAGATCCTCGCGTCGTGCTCTGCACGCGAGACTGCGACGTAAGCGAGCCGGGTGTTGATCAGAGAACGGGGCGAATCCGTGTCGATGTTGGCGATAACGCGGCCTTCGGTAAGCGATTGCGAGACATGGGACGTGACGGCATAGCCGTGGTCTAAGTGCCTCATCTTGGCTGGATCGAACTGGACACTACGCTCGGTCTTGCCGTCCAGCTGCACGGTGACTTGCCCGGTCTCCAGCTTGGTGATGATGCCTAAATCGCGATTGTTGACACCCAACTCTTTGTTTTTAGCCGTGAACTGAATCCGATCGCCTACCGCGAAATCCTTCTGGGTTTCGCGGTAGGCGTTTACACCTTTTAGGCGTTTCGGGTCGTAAGTGATGGCCTTGCCATCCTCCTGCTGGACGGTCACCGTGTTGTTTCTGGCATCGGTGGAGAGCACGACGGCGAAGCTGTTCGCGGGGATGCCCTGGGCCTTGCTGCCCTTCTCGTATTTGAGGATATCCCCAGCCTTGTACCGTGCGGCCCACTCTCGATCTGCGCCGGTCATGTCGGAACGGTGGGCCAGAACGGAGAACGTCTTTTGCTCCATTTCCAGCTTTCCGGCTTCCTGCAACTCAACCCTGACCGCCTGGTTGATAAGCTGGCGGCTGCGGTTGTCAGGAGACACGATGATGGTTCGCTCCGGGTCCGCAGCGTAGTCCTTGGCGATGGCGGCGATACGTTCGTTAGGGTCTGCAATCTGGGTGACCCGGCCTTGCTGGGCGAGCAGTTCAACGCCCTTGGCGGTATCGCCTTTGGCCAAATGCTGGACCGCTTCTAGCAGCGCAGGGTTATTTCTTTGGCGCACAATCTGGTCAAGCTGCGCGGTCCGCATCCCGGCATCCTGCATCTGTTGGAATGGTCGGCCCGCGTCTACGCCCTGGTGCTGGGCGGTGTCTCCAATCACCAGCACGCGGTCTGTCGGTTTGATCTTTTCGAGGAAGGCCCGCATCTGTTTGGTGCTGGCGAGGCTGGACTCGTCCAGCATGTAGAGATGTGGGCTGGCAGTGGTCGCGCCTGGATGGTTCTGACCTCGGGCGAGGAAACTTTGTAGCGTCGTGGCTTCGATTCCTTCCTCCCGAAGCTGACCGGCTGCACGTGATGTGGGGGCGAAACCTTCGACCTTGTAGCCGTTCTTTTCCGCCCCTTCACGGATGCTGGCTAGAACTGTCGTTTTGCCGGTTCCTG
>JANYER010000188.1 GCA_025359825.1 Granulicella sp. | reverse complement strand
GACCGCACCCACGTCAGGGCCGCCTGCATGGACTCCTTCATCACATCGCCAATCTGGCCGGTAATGGTGAAGCCGCCCTTGCCCCTCATCTTGTTCGCTTCGATGAACAGCACATCGCCGCCTGCCGGAGTCCACGCCAGGCCAACTGCAACGCCTGCCCGTTTCGTCCGTTCCGCGAGCTCCGTATCGACCCGCACCTTGATGCCGCCAAGGAACTCGTTCACAATCGCAGGAGTAATCACAACTTTCTCGTTGCTTCCTTCCGCGATCTTGCGAGCGACCTTCCGGCACACCGTGCCGATCTGCTGCTCCAGCTTACGAACGCCAGCCTCCCGCGTGTAGTGACGAGCAATCAGGTGCACGCTCTCCAGCGGAAACTCAACCTGCTCCACCGTAATACCGTTTTCCTTGATCTGGCGAGGGATCAGGTACTTCACAGCGATGTTAACCTTCTCCTCCTCGGTGTAGCCAGTCAGCTCGATGATCTCCATACGGTCCAGCAGCGGGCCGGGGATCGTATCCAACTGGTTCGCCGTGCAGATGAACAGCACCTTGCTCAGGTCGAACGGCTGGTCCAGGTAGTTGTCGCGGAACGTATTGTTCTGCTCCGGGTCCAGCGTCTCCAGCAGCGCACTCGCCGGGTCTCCCCGGAAGTCGCGTCCCAGCTTGTCGATCTCGTCCAGCATGAATACAGGATCCTTTACTTCAACCCGCTTCAGGTGCTGGATGATCTGTCCTGGCAGTGCGCCGATGTACGTCCGGCGATGCCCGCGGATCTCCGCCTCATCGTGCATACCGCCCAGCGAGATGCGGCTGAACTTGCGTCCAAGAGCCCGCGCAATCGACTTTCCAAGCGAGGTCTTACCAACGCCCGGAGGCCCGACGAAGCACAGGATCGGCCCCTTCATGTCCGGCTTCAAACGCCGCACCGAGAGGTAGTCCAGAATGCGGTCCTTCACCTTCTTGAGTCCGTAGTGATCCTCGTCCAGGAACTCCTTCGCCTTCAGGATGTCCACTTCGCCCGCGGAGGTCTTACCCCACGGCAGCACGGCCAGCCACTCGACGTAGTTCCGCGTCAGCCCGTAGTCCGCAGCAGCAGGATTCATCCGGCTCAAGCGACCAAGCTCCTTCAAGGCCTCTTTCTTGACCTCGTCCGGCATACCGGCACTCTCGATCTTCTCCTTCAGGTCCGCAATGTCCTTCTGCGTATCGTCGAGGTCGCCGAGTTCCTTCTGGATCGCCTTCAACTGCTCACGCAGGTAGTAGTCCCGCTGCGACTGCTGCACCGAGTCCTGCACCTCCGTCTGGATCTTGTTGCGCAACTGCTGCACCTCAAGCTCCTTCGCCAGGTGCTTATTGATGCGCTCCAGCCGGGCGGTCACGTCCGGCAGCTCCAGCAGCTCCTGCTTATCAGTAGTGGTCAAAAATGGCAAGCTCGAAGCGATAAAGTCCGACAGCCGTCCCGGCTCGTCGATATTGATCGCAATGGTCTGCAGATCGTCCGACAACGTCGGCGAAGAGGTCACAATACTCTGGAACTGGCTCACCACGTTACGCTGCAACGCCTCTGCCTCAGGCGAAGCGACCGGGTCGATATCGTCTAATACCTCGCAGTCCGCCGTCATAAATGGCGTCAGCTGCGAGAACTCGCCCACCCGCACCCGCTCCGTGCCTTCTGTAAATACAAAGAGGCTCTGGTTCGGCATCTTGACGACCTTGTGAACCGTCGCCCGTGTCCCAATTCCGTACAGATCGCCCGCCACCGGCGAGTCCTGGCGCGCATCCCGCTGTGCCACTACCAGAATGGTCTTCTCTTCCCCCAGAGACTGGATCAGCTGGATGGAGCTCTCCCGTCCAACCGTCAGCGGCAGTACGGCATGGGGAAACAACACCGTATCCCGCACCGGAAGCACCGGAATCGCCCGCGAACCGCCACCCTCCACCGGCGTTTCATCGTTGGCTTTGGCTGCTGTTGGCTTGATTACGCTTACAAAATCGCTTGGCATTGAGTGTCCTCGTATCAGATTTCTTCACATAGGATGCAGAAGGTCTGCCACTGGTCGCAATCTTACGCTCCTCGCAGCCCTCTCCGCCACTCCAAAACCTGTCATCGGCAGCCCAACCCTTTATCTTCAATCACTTCCAAACAAAGACCCAAAAGCCTAAGCCGCCCGATACCGTCCCAGCACCTTCACCATACGGCAATGCCCCCGCAGACCTGCCAGCGCCCTCTCAGCCTGCTCGGCCGTCCCAAACCGCACATCCACATAAAAAACGTACTCCCACGGGCTTCCTGGAACCGGCCGCGACTCAATCTTGGTCAAATCCACTCCTGCTACGGCCAGCCGTTCCAACGCAGCCACCAGCGTCCCCGACCGGTGCTCCACTGCAAACGCCAGGCTCATCTTGTCCGCCTCCTTCCCCACCTCTGTTGCTGGCGGAGCATCCTCCCGCAGCACTAGGTGAAAACGGGTAAAGTTTTCTGCGTGGTCCTCAATCCCGGCGATCAGCACCTCGCCACCATACTGCTCCGCAGCCAACTCCGGCGCAATCCCGGCCACATCTCGCAACCCATCCGCCATCACATGCTTCACACTTCCAGCCGTGTCGTAAAACGACACCACCTCCAGCTTCGGATGATCCGCCAGAAACCGTCGGCACTGCGACAACGCCACCGGGTGCGAGATCACCTGCCGCAGCTCCTCAAACTTCACTCCCGGCAACACAATCAGGTTGTGCCGAATCCTGCGCAGGCTCTCCCGTTCGATCCGCACTGGTAGCTCCAGCAGCAGGTCGTAGTGCTCTGCCACCGAACCGTGCAGACTATTCTCGATCGGTAGGACTGCTCCATCTGCGTCACCGGCAACCACCTTCGCCAGCACCTCGGCTGACACTGCGCAAGGCAGAATCTCCACGTCACCCAGCATCGCTCGTGCTGCCATATGGCTGTTCGAACCCAATTCTCCCTGGATCGCTATTTTCAAAGTCGCTCCTCTTGAACATTCCTATTTTTAGAAATCATGGCAACCTCACATCCATTCACTGCACCTTACTGTACGAAGGCCGCGCAGCCAGTTACAAACGAGCCCATGGCAGAAAGCATTGCCGGGCCAGCAATAGGAGAACTACCCCATGCTTTGGACAATCTTCGTTGTACTCCTCATTCTATGGCTGCTGGGTTTTATTGGCTTCCACGTCCTCGGAGCGTATGTACATATTCTGCTTGTCGTTGCGCTGGTAGTGCTCGTCATCCAGCTCATATCAGGACGCAGATCCATTTAGACGCTGCGTCCACAACCCTGATGTAGTTCTCGAACCAAAACCCGAATTGATAGGGAGAGACATATGAATAAGGAAACTATTCAAGGCACACTAGAGCAGGCAGCCGGTAAGGTGAAGGAAGCCTTCGGCGAAGCCACCGGGAATCAGAAGATTGCCAACTCCGGTGCAGCCGAGCAGATTAAAGGCGTGGCACGAGAGACCTGGGGCCAAACTAAAGATGCTGCCAGCCAGATCGGCGACTCACAGAAGGTTGAAACGAATGCAGCCGCAGAACAGCACAAGGAATCTGCATCCGACACCGCCCACGATATTCGTTCGAAAATTGTCTCCACCGCCCAGAATGTTAAGCATTCGGTCGAAGAGAAGCTCGACGAATTGAAGCAGAAGCGCAGCAGCTAAGTATTACCTCTATTGAAAAAAGCCCGCAGAGATGCGGGCTTTTTTTCCTTTAATCCATCGCAACACTAGCGCCGCAGCAGAACATCCGCAGCAACAAACCCAAAGAACAACACCGAAATAATCCCGTTCAGTGTAAAGAACGCAGCGTTCATCCGTCGCATGTCCCGGGGCGAGATAATTGAGTGCTCATACAGCAGCAGCGCCGCTACCACTCCGACCCCGACCACCGCAATCGTCCCCAAGCCAAACAGCACAATCAGCCAGCCCAGCAGCACTATCATCCCGAGGTGCATCGCCCGCGCAATCCAGAACGACGTGTCCAGCCCAAACGCCTGCGGAACACTATTCAACCCAACACTGCGGTCGTGCTCCAAGTCCTGACACGCGTACAGCACGTCGAACCCGCCCACCCACAGCAGCA
>JANYER010000439.1 GCA_025359825.1 Granulicella sp. | reverse complement strand
TCTCACACCTGCATTTGATCGAGGATGTTTTTGCAATTCAATTGCGCCGGGTAGTGCGGGAGAGCGATGTTCAGATCTATTCGATTGGAATATTCGACCAGTACGCACCGACGTCGGAGGAGCAGATGGGGCCGATCCTGCTGACGGAGATCTGCGAGATGACGGGGGGGCGGCTGTTCCGGGTGAACGATGTGACGGAGCTGGGGGACATTGCGTCGAGAATCAGTGCGGAGCTGCGGAACGAGTATGTCATTGGATACCGTCCGTCGGAGGTGAAGCGAGATGGGAACTGGCGTAAATTAAAGGTACGACTGGTTCCGCCGGCGGGTCTGCCGCCGCTGACGGTGCACAATCGTCAGGGGTACTATGCGCCTTCGCAGTAGAGGAGTTGAGTTGGGAAGAATGGTTGTAATGCTGGCGCTGCTGGGTGGGAGCGCTGTCTGTGTGTGGGCGCAGAACCCCAATATTCCGGTAAAGCAAACACCAGTTACGCCAGGGAATCTGACGGTGGACTGTGATCCGGTGGCTTCGCCGGACGCTGATCCTGCTCCGGGTGCGGTGGATGCGCAGGGGCCGGCGGGGTTGAGTGCGATTGAGCGGCAGAAGGGGCAGTACACGCTCCGGACAGATGCGTATGAAGTGCGGCTGAACGCGACGGTGCTGGATGGCAGCGGCCGGTCGATCCAGACGCTGGATAAGGACGCGTTTCGGGTATATGAGGATGGGGTTCCGCAGACGATTACTTCGTTTCGGCATGAGGACCTGCCGGTCTCGCTGGGGGTGATCATCGATAGTTCGGGTTCGATGTATGACAAGCGGGCGGCGGTGGAGCAGGCCTCGCTGGACCTGATCAAGCTGTCGAACCGGGAGGATGAGGCGTTTGTAGTGGACTTCTCGTTTGAGCCTTATATCGATCAGGACTTTACGAACGATATTGAAAAGCTGCGGCAGGGGCTGGGGTTTATTAAGTCCGCCGGTGGGACGGCGATGTATGACGCCTTAGTGGCTAGCGCGGACTATCTGACCAAAAATGCTAAGCGCCCCAAGCAGGTGCTGCTGGTAATTACGGACGGCGAGGACAATGCTTCGAGCTCGACACTGGAGCAGGCAATTCGACGCATTCAGGACCTGGATGGGCCGGTGATCTATTGCATTGGGCTGCTGTTCGGGAATGACACGGCGAAGAGTGAGGCCCGCCATGCAAAGCGAGTGCTTGAGACGCTGGCCGAGCAGACGGGTGGAGCTGCTTATTTCCCAAAATCCGTCAAAGAGGTGGACGCGATTGCGGCGGAGGTCGCGCAGGATATTCGGACGCAGTACACGATTGCGTACCACTCGACCAAGAGCCCGACGCTGGGTGGGTACCGGCAGGTGCATGTAGAGGCAAAGGGGAAGAACATGGGGCGTCTATCGGTGCGGACGCGGAGTGGGTACTTCCCGAAGGTGGCGGCGGAGGCGAACCAAGGACCGAGTAGCGGCAGCCCGGGTCTGACGGATGGGGGGAAGCGGCCGCAGTGAGAGTAGCGGAGAGCATCCTGGACCTGGTGGGTGGGACACCGATGGTTCGGCTGCGGAAGGTAGTTGAAGAGGGCTCGGCTGAGGTGTGGGCGAAGCTGGAGTCGCTGAATCCGGGTGGGAGCGTAAAGGACAGAGCAGCTCTGGGGATTGTGCTGGATGCGGAGCGGCGTGCGGTGCTGCTGCCGGGCGACACGATTGTGGAGGCGACGGCGGGGAACACGGGCATTGGACTGGCGCTGATCGGTGTGAACCGCGGATATAAGGTGATGCTGTACGTTCCGCAGCAGTTTGCGGAGGAGAAGTGCATGCTGATGCGGGGGCTGGGAGCGACGGTGGAACGGACTCCGGAGGCGGAGGGGATGGCGGGGGCCATCCGGCGGGCGCTGGAGTTTGCGATGAGGACGCCGAGAACGTTTGCGGCGTTGCAGTTTGAGAATCCGGCAAACCCGGACTATCACGAGGCGACGACGGCGGTGGAGATTCTGGAGCAGATGGATGGGCGAGTGGATGCGTGGGTGTGTGGGGTGGGATCCGCAGGTACGTTTACAGGGGTGGCACGGTTTTTGAAGCGGCGACTGGGTGCAGGTGTGACGACGGTGGCGGTGGAGCCGCAGGGGAGCGTGCTACAAGGTGGGGTTCCGGGGACGCATAAGGTAGAGGGGATTGGGGTGACGGCGGTTCCGGCTATTTTTGATCGCAGCGTGTGCGACCGGGTGAGCATGGTGTTGGATGCGCCAGCGTTCGCGATGGTAAAGCGGCTAGCTGAGGAGGAAGGGATCCTGGCGGGGTCGAGCGCAGGGGCGGCGGTGTGCGCTGCGGTGGAACTGGCGAAGGAGTTGGGGGCGGGGAAGAGGGTGGTGGTGCTGGTACCGGATTCGGCGGAGCGGTATTTGAGTAAGGGGTTGCTGGGCGCTGTTCGTTCGTGAGGCGTGCCTTCTTGTGTGCTGGCGGTAGATATTAGATAGAAGAAGCGAGGCGCGTGATGGCGGATGGGATGAAGGGTTTTGCGACGCGGGCGATCCATGATGGGCAGGCACCGGATGAGCTGACGGGCGCGGTGAATGTGCCGATCTACCTGACTTCGACGTATCAGCAGGAAGAGATTGGGAAGAATAAGGGGCATGAGTACGCTCGTCTGACGAACCCTACACGGGATGCGCTGGAGGTGAGTCTGTGCTCGCTGGAAGGCGGCACGAGCGCGCATGTGTTTGCCAGCGGGATGGCTGCGATTACGGCGCTGTGCACGATGATGAAGAGCGGCGACCATGTGGTGTGTTCGGACAACGTGTATGGCGGTACGGCACGGATGTTCGACAACGTGATGGCTAAGTTCGGGCTCACATTTACTTACGTAGACACCAGCGTAGCGGCGAATGTGGCGGCGGCGATTACTCCGGCGACCAAGCTGGTGCATGTGGAGACGCCGACAAACCCGATGATGGCGGTGACGGATATTCGTGCGGTGGCGGACATCTGCCATGCGCGGGGGGTGGAGTTGAGCGTGGACAACACGTTTCTGTCACCGTATCTTCAGCAGCCGATCGCGTTGGGTGCTGACATCGTGATGCACTCTACGACGAAGTTTTTGAATGGACATAGCGATGGGTTGGGCGGCGTTCTGATCTGCTCCAAGCCGGAGCATGATGAGACCTTCAAGTATGTGCAGAAGTGTACGGGCGGGATTCTTTCTCCGTTTGAGAGTTACCTGCTGCTGCGCGGCGTGAAGACGCTGGCGGTGCGGATGAAGCAGCATGACGCGAATGGGCGGGTGGTGGCTGACTTTTTGAAGGGGCATAAGAATGTGAAGAAGGTGTTCTACCCGGGGCTGGTGGAGCATCCACACCATGCGCTGGCTGCCCGGCAGCAGACGGGGTTTGGGTCGATGATCTCGCTGGAAACGGGGTCGCTGGAGAACGCGAATGCGTTTGCGAAGCGGCTGCGGCTGGGGCTGCTGGCTGAGAGCCTGGGTGGGGTGGAGACACTGGTATGTCATCCGGCGAGCATGACCCATGCGGCAGTGGGCGCAGAGGGCCGGGCACGGCTTGGGATTACGGATGGGCTGATGAGGATCTCGGTGGGGATTGAGGATGTGGAGGACATTGTGGCTGACCTGGGGCAGGCGCTGGACGGGATCGGTTAGATTCTTTTGGGCTGGCGTCTTCCGAATTGGTTTCTGGGGCGATTTATCTGATGGAAAGCTGTATTTTGATTCTGTGACGCGGGCCCCTGAATTGGATTTTCGAGGAGATGACGATGGTTGGTGCGATGCTGCGTTCGAAGACTGTGGGGTTAATGCTCGTGTTGGCGTGTGGGGCGCCGGGGTTTGCGCAGGTAGACGCCGGACTGGAGAGCTACTTCACGGGTCGGCAGGTGGTGATGAAGATCGACATGCCAGGGACGCAGAAGGGCGTGGATCTGAAGTTCAACAAGCCGGTGCCGATGGACTGGAACGAGTACTCTTCGCGAATTAAGACGAGTGGCATCTCGATCCACAAGGGCGAGGCAGTGCGGGTGACGAAGTTCGTCGTGAAGAACGACATGATTGAGCTTCAGCTTGCTGGTGGCGGGTTTGGGACGGCGGGCGATGATACGAATACGACGATCTCCGCGCCGACGATTCCAAAGAGCCAGTATGAGAAGGACGTGGAGAAGCAGATCTCCAACACGACGGACGCGAAGCGGAAGCGCGATCTGCAGCAGGATCTGGACCGTGAGCGGTCGCGTCGGGAGCGTATGGATGCGGCGAACCAGACGCAGGCCAATATCGCGAGCCAGTACAAAGCCCAGCAGGTGGCAGCGAAGCGGCTGACGGGTGGGTCGCGGTTCAACCTGCGCTGGCAGGGGTCGGTACCTTCGGATACGCGGAATCCGGAGGCGGTGATGCAGTTGCTGGCAGAGTATGTGGACTTTGATCCGAACCATGCGGGCAGTGCACCGCAGCCTTCTCCGATGCCTGCGCCGGTGTACGCGCCACAGCCTCAGATGCCGCAACAGCAGCAGTCGCAGTACGGCGCTCCTGCTGGTGGTTCTGGTGGGAGTGGGGATGCTTCGCAATTGAAGCGGGGGATGCGGATAGATGAGGTGGCGTACCTGATAGGGCGTGGACGGATGATGTCGCAGTCGATGTCAAATGAAGGGTTGAAGACCCAGACGGTGGAGTATACGACGCCCGATAGCGTGGTGACGGTGACGTATGTGGAGGGTGTGGTGGTGCGGTACTCGATGAACTCGCGCTAGGTCTTGCCGGGGGATGTTATTCAGGAGCGGGTGGTTTGGAAGGCTGAAGGCTGGGCCTTCTGCCAGTAGCGGGAGAAGCGTCTGAGGTCGTAGGTGCGGCTTGGGTCGGTGAAGGCTGGCGGATCGATCCAGAGGACGGGAAGATGGCGCTCGAGGGTCTGGCCTGCTGCTTTCAGGCGCGGGTCGGGGGTGCGGAGTGCAAGAATGTGGGTTGCTCGGGCGGTGCGTGCAGCGGAGAGTAGCTCAGTGGCTAGGTCGCCGCTGCGGAGTTCGATCTGCGGAGGCATCTGCTGTAGGCACTCGGCGAGGAAGAGGATGCGCTTGAGGGAGATGCGTTCTGCGAGGAGCCATGGGTCGGAGCCAGCGGTGTCCCAGACGAAGACGGCGGGGCTATGCGGGTGTGCGAGGAGAGTGGGGTCTTGTGGGTTCAGGCTATCAGTGTGAATCCATAGGAGGGGCATTCCTGTGGGTTGGGGTGAGGGCTTGATGAAGAGGTTGGGCTGGTTGCGGTGGACGGCTTTTGAGTAGGGTGCGGGTGGCTGTGGGGTTGGGTTGAACTCGTTCATGCGAGGGTCGTCCAGGCGAGGAAAGAGGCTGGCGCTGAGGTCTTCGTAGGATTGCTCGAAGGGACATGTCCGGGAGATGGCGTGTGGGCATTCGCGGCAGTAGACTCCAGCGGTGTAGCGCTCCAGATTATCGCGGTTGAAGATGTAGGGCTTGTTCGCGAAGGTGGAGGCGACCCATTGCCAGGAGAGGTTGTTGCTGGCGAGGTCGCCATCGAGGAGATGCTGGAGGAACCAGCGTGCTCCGGCTTGCCAACGAACGCGCAGCCAGTGGACGACGTAGGCGGCGAACCACATGCGGGCGTGGTTGTGCAGGTATCCAGTGGTGGTGAGGTCGCGGGAGAAGCTGTCGATGCAGGTGTAGGTCGTTGCGGCCTGGATGACGGACTCGGGAAGTTCGGGCGCGTAGTCCGAGGCCTGATAGCCGGTCTTGTAGGGTTCGCGATCGTGCCAAACGCTATTGCCCCACTCGGCGTAGAGGCGTTGCCAGTAGTCACGCCAGCCGAACTCGTTGATGAGCTTTTCTGCCCGTTGCGGATTGTCGACGAGAGATAGCGCGTGGTCGCGGACCTCCGCCAGGGTGAGGACGCCGTGACGCAGATACGGAGAGAGGCGGGTGACGTCGCCGTTAAGAAAGTTGCGGCTGCGCGCGTAGGCCTCGGGCTTGATTTTCGCGAGGGCCGCTAGTGCAGCGGTGCGTCCGCCTGGCATCTGGGTGTCAGGAACAGGATCGGGATCGTGTTCGCTGGCGATATGGGAAACGATTTCGCGGAGGTAGACGAGTAGAGCTTCGTTGGAGAGGGTGGCCAGTTCTTGAGTTGTCACTTTTTAACGGTAGCGGGACGCCGAGGCGATTGCCGCTACCGTTTGTATGGGATGGAAGACTGTCCCTCAGGTTTACGTCAGAGTGAAGGGCATTTGCAATGGGCTGTTCGCGGCTAGACTTTCTCGTCGATGTTGATGGCCTGGATCTTGTTGCTGAGGTCTTCGGTGGCGGCCTGGCGTTGTTGGTTGAGGGTGGCGAGGTCTTTGCGTAGGGTGGCGAGCTTGTCTTCCTGCTGGTTGAGCTCGTTGGTGTAGCGGGTGGTGAGGGTGCGCTCTTCGGCTGAGCCTTTAAGGGCTTTCATGTTTTCGCGGAGGCGGTTCTGGTCCTGATTGATGGCGTTGACCTGCTCCTGATTCGCACGAATCTGACGGTCGATGTCGGCGAGGGTCCGTTTCGCGGCGAAGACGGGTTCGAGCTGCTGCATGAGAGTTGGGCTGGCGTTGGCGTTGCGCAGGATGAGGGCGAGCTGGTCGTCGGAGGTATTGGTGAGGCGGAAGGAGGTGATGCCGGGATGGCGCTCGGCGACTTTGAGATGAACGGACTGGCCGGTGGGGACTTCGACGCGGAAGCGGTGGGTGCTGGGGGTGGATTCTACTGGCTTGGTGCCGGAGTCGATGGTCCAGCCGCTGCGGGCTGGGTGCTCGAGGATGATGGTGCGGGCGTCAGGGGCGGCGTTGTGGACGAGGTAATCCACCTCGGAGAGATCGAGGGTGGTTTGTTTGAGGATGTCTTTGGATATGGAGATTTGTTCGACGCGAT
>JANYER010000412.1 GCA_025359825.1 Granulicella sp. | reverse complement strand
TCGTGTCCTGGTACTCGTCGATCATTACGTACCGGTAGCGCCGGTTATACCGCTCACGAACATCGCTATAACCTTTCAGCAGCCGCACCGTCTCTAACAGCAAGTCGTCGAAGTCGAGCGCATTCGCCTTCTGCAACTCTTTTTTGTAGATCTCGAAGATGTGCGCAATCTTCTCTTCCATTGGGTTCGTGCTCGCGAGGAAGTACTCCTGCGGGTCGATCATGTGGTTCTTCGCCCAGCTGATCCTGCCTAGCGCAACCCGCGGCTTCAGGCTCTTGTCGTCGATCCCCAAACGCTTCAGTGCGGACTTTACCACCGCCTGCTGATCGGTCTCGTCGTAGATCGCGAACGTGCGCGTCAGCCCCACACCATTCGACCGCATCGCTTCAATATCGCGGCGCAGAACCCGCACGCAAAAGCTGTGAAACGTTGCCAGCGTAGGCTTCGCCAGCGAACTATGCCCCAGAATCTTATCCACCCGCTCCGCCATCTCTTTCGCGGCTTTATTCGTAAACGTCACTGCCAGAATCGCATCCGCAGGAACCCCACGCTCCTGGATCAGATACGCGATGCGATGCGTGATCACGCGTGTCTTGCCACTCCCCGCTCCAGCCAGCAGCAACACCGGCCCATCCACAGCCTGGATCCCCTCCTGCTGCTGCGGATTCATGTTCTCCAAAAGATGGCTCACTACCCAACGCTCCAGTCCCGCACTCAAACCTCTATCTTAACCGTCCATTCGTACGAAGTCGAAGACCGCTCTCCAACACCTGTTGATTAAACGTCGAATGTTCTTCGCCGTACACAAGCGCAAAATCATCCACGTACCTGTCCGCAAAACCCATTCACAAATTATTTACAAACATCCGGGAACTTCTTTAAACCCCTCGCGTAATCAACTAAGCAAGGCAAGCCCCTCTGAACCATGGCAGAGCAATTTGCAAACCAAACGGCCCAGCACTACGCACCATAAGGAGTAATCCCCAATGAACCTCATCCGTCGCTCGCTCATCGCACTCTCCATGGTCACCGTCTGCACCCTGTCAGCTCCGGCGCTTCACGCATCCATCTTCCATCCCGTTCATGCCGCCATCGCAAAGGCCGCCACAGTCAAGCTCAGCCTTCGCAACGATTCTTCGGCAGACATCCAACTCCGTGCAGGCGACGACACCATGACTCTGGTGGCTGGCAAAACCCTCGCAGTCAAGCTGCCCGTCGGCACTCGCATCACCGCTGCCAGCGACACCGCAGCTCATAAGGTCGGCGATCTTGTCGTCGAGGTCGCATCTTCGCTCAACGGCACCACCATCGCCATCAAATAAATCGACTTCTCTCGACCGGGTGGGTTATTCCTGCCCGGCCCTTTTTCCCAACTGTCTCGCACCCTCTGCCGTCCCTCACGCTCCATAGAGCGAACGGCCCCTCTGTCCCCCGCAACACACCGAACCTGCGACGCCCTCGACCCGCCGCCTTCTGGCGAGACCGACTCCGCCGCACGCACTCAGGAGAAGACTCCCATGAAGCTCACTACTCGTATCCTTGCTGCCACCCTCACCGTCGCCATTGCCACCGCTCCCTCCCTTGCCAGCGCCGCACCTCTCCCCGGCATCTTCCATCTTCACCCCGTCGCGCCCGATTCTCGTATCCACTACACCGTATTCAACCAGGCCGACCGCTTCTACCAGGTCCGCATCGGGGACAAAACCTACGAAATCCTCCCACACCGTGTTCTCAAAATCACCGCACCAGCAGGCACCCAGGTCTACGCCGCAGTTGACATGCACTTCCACAAGAACGGCAGCCTGCTCCACGAGATCGCCCCCACCGGCGACGCACAGACCCTCATCCTCAACTAATTACGTGAGCCAGTCGTATGATTGCAGCAATGCGGGCATGGCAGCAGACGAAGTGAGACAATCGTCCCTGTCATGTCCTCATCGCTCGTTCCAATGCCCACCCGCAACCTCGCTGTCTTCTGCGCCTCCGCCGACGGTACCCACCCCGTCTACCGTCAGGTCGCCGCAGAGCTGGGCACCGCCCTCGCCTCGCGCAACATCGGCCTCATCTACGGTGGAGCGAAGGTCGGCCTCATGCAGGCTGTAGCAGAAGCCTGCCTCGCCGCCGGAGGATATGTAACCGGCGTCATCCCGCACGTCCTCGTCGATCTCGAGGTCGCCCACCACGGCATATCGCAGCTCCACATCGTAGACACGATGCACACCCGTAAAGCCCTCATGGCCGAGAAGGCCAGCGCCTTCCTCGTCCTGCCTGGCGGCTTTGGAACGTTCGAGGAGATGTTCGAGGTCCTCGCCTGGCGCACCCTCAAGCTTCACGCCAAGCCCACTCTGCTCCTCAACGTCAACGGCTTCTACGATCCACTCCTCAGTTTCCTGGACCACGCCGTCACTGAAGGTATGCTCAAGCCAAAGAACCGCGCCAACCTGCTGGTAGCCACCACCGTAGAAGAAGCCCTCACCATGCTCAACATCGGGTAAAGAAAGTCTCACTAAAGAAGCAGGGAAGCGCCGCTGGAGCGGTCTTACTTTAGATATTTCCAGAGGTTGGGTGTTAACGCTGTTTCCCCAGGAAAACGGCTCTCGTATAGTTCGTCCAGTTTGCAATAAAAGTAAACCGCGCTACTGAACCCGCGCAGCCCCGTTCGTCCGCCGTTCTAGAATCGCATCCGCAATCCCATCCCAGAGCCGCAACCGGGCCACTAACTCCGTCTCCGCTGCATCGCCAGCCTCCTGCCACTTCACCGCATCCTCACCGCATAGGTCGCGAATCATTAGCAGAGCCATCGGTCCATGTTCTTCGCCGTCCACCTCGATGTGCCGGTCCAGATACCATCGAAAGGTAGAAAGCCGCCCCGCCAGCCGCTCATCCTGATCGCGTATAAACCCACGAAACATATCCGGAATCAGGTCCTCGCGCCCAAACGTAAACGCCGCCGCCGTCGCATGCAGCTTACCCTCTTCCAGGCAAGCAAACGTACTTTGCACAAACTCCTGCGCCGCCCGAGAAGCCCCGCTTTGCGCCATCCCTGTCTCCCAATCGCTCCCCGTAGCCAGTGTGCGCAGCAGATTCTCCATCGCAAACGTGTCTGCCCCGCACTCGCGCATCGCCTTCAGGTAGAGCTCAAAATGGCTTACAGCGACGCCTTGATACACGTCACTCTCTTCACCCAGCACAATCTCGTTCACCAGCCGCCGGCTCGCTGCATACTTACTCGGGACCCACGGCACTGCAACACACGTCAGACCTTGCTGCAGCGTCTTTAGCAACGACATAAAGTCCCACACCGCAAATACGTGCGCCTCCATAAACAGCCGCACATCTTCTACCGATTCAAACGACGCATACAACCGATGGCTCCCCAGCCGCGCATACAAAGGCTGCAACCGTTCCACCAGCGCCAGCAATTCGTCTGAAATTCCTGCCTCTGCCACTCCGCTCACTACACCTTCTCCTTTGCCACGCATGTATCGCACCCGCATACTCTACGCAGATACTCCCAACTGTAGATTCCCGCTTCGTGGCCATCGTTCCATTTAAATTTCACCGCATACTTGCCCACTGGAGTCACCTCCACCGGCCGCGGCGGAGCTTCATACATCATCAACAAAGCCTGAGCCTTCGGCTTTGCTACTCCCGGCTTGCGACCGGCCTTATCGCGCTCTTCATGGCACGTCGCACACGGGCAAGCGTTTCGAAGCCACGCAAAATTCCAGGCACTCTTATGACCGTCCTTCCAGTCAATCTCGACCCCCGTACCTTCGGTCTTCATCACCCGGATCTTCAATGGAGTCACCGCCGCCAATGGCAGCTTCTCTTCTGCCATATCCTGCTGTGCCTCTTCGGCGCTCACAATTCGTATGCCTTCGTGGCTCATCCCAACAGCTCCTTCTTCGCCCCGCGCCGGTCATATTTCACCTTGAAGTACAGGATCGCGATACTCACCGCCAGCCCCAAGGAGTTCGACACGATCATCGGCACGGAATGCAGGCTCGCGCCATAGACAAACCACAGCATTACGCCAACGGTGTACATCGAGAACGTTCCCAGTGAAATCTCGCGGGCTGATTTCAGCTGAACAATCCGACGCAACTGCGGCACAAACGCCGACGTAGTTAGTGCCGCCGCCACAAATCCAACCAACTCCACACTATGCGGGCTGAGCTGCATCATCCATTCCTCCAGAAAAAATAGCCCGCCATCACCATGCCGGTAATCACCACAATCGTCCGCAGAACATCCGCGCTCATCCGCCGCGCATACTGGGCTCCTACATATCCACCCACGCCTGCAAACACCATCGAAATCAGGCAATAATGCCACAAAATCGCACCGCTGAAGATAAACGTCACCACTGCACTCAGGTTGGAGACGCACGCCGCTGTCACCTTCATCGCGTTTAGCTCATGCATCTTCTCCATACCAAAGAGCGCTAGCGCCGTCATAATCAGAAACCCTGCACCTGCGCCAAAGTACCCGATATAAAAACACACCGGTAGTAGTACTAACGCTAGCGGCACCATCGGGATCTTTCGCTCACCATGCGCATGGGTGGATCGCGCCTTCAACCAACGCGACACCGGTCCACTGATCCCAAACAGCAGGGAAGCCACCAATAGCAGCCACGGAACCAGGTGCATAAATGTCACCTGCTTGGTCTTCAGGAGCACCACCGCGCCGCTCACCCCACCCAGCACCGAAGCCCCCAGCACTACCGGCAGCAGGTCCCGTCGCAGGTCCTTGCGCAACGCAGCCACGCTCGTCACTTGCCCGGGCCATAGTGCCACTGTATTCGTAGCATTCGCCTGGATCGGCAGCACTCCCATCGACAGCATCGCCGGGAACGAAATAAACGAGCCACCACCCGCCATCGCATTCATCACACCGGCGATAAACGATGCCGCCACCAGCCAGACGTAGTGCCAGTGCGAACTAAAGCTGGAAAGCATTCTTCCTCTATTGTAGCGACTCTGCAAGAACCCCAGCCCTTCGGGCTGAAGGCCGAGCTAATCTAGCCTGGGGCAGAGCTCCAGGACTTCGACCGCCCAACATTCTGCGTTCTGTAAGCACGCGATAAACGCTTACCGCCCCGGCATCTCCGGAGTAGCCCCAATCAAAGCCCTCGTGTAAGCCTCTTGCGGCTGCTCACATACCGCCAGTACGTCCCCCATCTCCACCAACCGCCCCCGCTGCATCACCGCAACCCGGTCACACAGATACCGCACCAGCGGCATAGAGTGCGAGATAAACAAATACGTCAGCCCCAAATCCCGCTGCAGGTCCTTCAGCAAATTCACCACCTGCGCCCCAACCGATACATCAAGCGCACTCACCGGCTCATCCAGCACCACAAACTCCGGCCGCAACGCCAGCGCTCGAGCGATATTGATCCGCTGTCGCTGCCCCCCGCTGAACTCATGCGGAAACCGCTCCAGCGCCGACTCATCCAGCCCCACCTCGCGCAACATCTCCCCCAGCGGCCGCTCGACGCCGCTCGCACTTCCATGGATCGCAAACGGCTCTGCAAGAATCTCTCGCACCCGCATCTTCGGGTTCAGCGCCGCATAGGGGTCCTGAAACACCACCTGCATCCGCCGCCGCATCGCCCGCATCTCACCCGCACTCGCACCCAGCACATCTATGCCGTCATACCGCACCGTACCCGCCGTAGGTTCCACCAGTCGCAGCAGCATCCGCGCCACCGTACTCTTCCCACTTCCGGATTCCCCCACCAACCCCAGCGTCTCCCCCCGCCGAATCGTCAACGAAACATCATCCACCACCCGCACCCGCCCACCACTCCCGGCATACTCCTTCACCAACCCCGAAGCCTCCACCAGCACCGCCGCATCCATCAACATTTCCGGATGGTAGCATCCGAGAGAACTAGCCGGTAGCATCCGAAGAAGGCACGCCAGTAGCGTCTACTTGAAACCATCAATAGGAGAATCATGACCACCACCACCCTCCAGGGCAAAGTAGTCCTCATCACCGGAGCCAGCGCAGGCATCGGCCACGCCACAGCTCTCGCCTTCGCCCGCCTCGGAGCCAGGCTCGTCGTCACCGCCCGCCGCGCCGAGCGTCTCGCCGACCTCTGCACCCAGATCGAAACTCTCGGCACCCAAGCCGTCTTCTACGCTGGAGACGCAGCCGAAGAGGCTACCGCTGAGCAGACCATAGCCCTTGCCATCCAGACCTTCGGCCAGCTCGACATCCTCATCAACAACGCCGGCGCCGGCAACTACAAGAACCTCACCGAAACCACCACCGCCGACTACGACCAGCTCATGGACGCCAACATGAAGTCCAGCTTCCTCTTCACCCGCCACGCCACGCCGCTGATGATCGCGCAGCAAAGCGGCATCATCCAGTTCATCTCGTCGATCGCTGGCCTACAGGGCTACGCCGGAGAGGCCGTCTACTGCGCTACCAAGTTCGCCCAGGTAGGCTTCGCCCAGGCCCTTGACGCCGAACTCCGCAAACACAACATCAACGTAGGCTGCATCTGCCCCGGCGGCACCAAGACCGAGTTCGCCCTCGGCAAAGGCCGCACCGAAGACTACATCCGCAACTCCCACATGATGGAGCCCGAGCACGTAGCCGAGACCATCGTCTACGCCTGCCTCCAACCCACCAACACCCGCATCTCCCAGATGACCGTCCGCCACATGGGCTAACCGCTCTAATCCAGCTTTGGCCGCAGCCGATGATACTCCGTCACCTCTTGATACGCCCGCGCAAACGCCGCCAGCCGCGCATCCGAGTACAGCGCCCCAAGGAACGTCAGCGACACCGGAGTTCCCGGCCCACCCTGGTTCTGCAGCGCTCCATCCTGCACATTGTCCGGCAGCGGAGCGCCCTCACCGCGCACCCCATTCGGCACAATCACCGCCGGATGTCCCGTTAAATTGGTCGCCTGCAGCTGCGTCCCCGTCGAAGGCGTCACAATCACATCCACCTTCTCAAACAGCTTCGCCATCTCCGCAATCGCCAGTGTCCGTGCCCGCATCGCCTGCACATAATCCACCGCAGAGTAGAACCGCGCCACCCGAAACTGGTTCGGCCAGTCAAACGGCATCTGCCCCGTCAGCAGCTTGTCCCGGCCACTCCGCGTCAGCTCATCGAACGATGCCGCAGACTCCGCCTCCAGCACGGGAACGATCTCGGCAAATGGAAACTTTGGCATCTCCAGCGGCACCAGCTTCACGCCCATGTTCATCAACGTATCCAGTGCGCTCACACCGTACTTCGCGTCGTACGCCCGCCGTGCAGCATTCTTCTTCTGCGCTTCAGTAGCGTCTGCCGGCACCTCCGCCACATCGAACCCGCTCTTCAGATACCCCACCCGCAGCGTCTTCCACGCAAAGTCCGCGTCCCAGTTGAACGCCGCCTTCTGCACCGACAGGTCCTTCCCATCCGGCCCATAGATCGCATTCAGCACCAATGCGCAGTCCTCTGCGCTCCGGCCGATCGGGCCGATCTTGTCCATCGACCAGCTCAACGCCATCGCCCCCGTCCGCGGCACAAACCCATACGTAGGCCGCAGCCCCGTCGTGCCGCACCGCGTACTCGGGCTGCTGATGGAACCCAGCGTCTCCGTCCCAATCGCAAAGCCCACGCACCCCGCTGCCGTCGCGCTCGCACTCCCTGCCGATGAGCCACTCGACCCCTGCTTCAGATTCCACGGGTTCCGCGTCCTCGCCCCAAACCATAGGTCGCCCTGCGCCAGCGCACCCATGCTCAACTTCGCAATCAGCACCGCGCCCGCAGCATCCAGCCGCTCCACCACCGTCGCGTCGTAGTCGAAGCTCTGCTCTTCAAAGCCGCCTGCTCCCCACGTCGTCCTGTACCCCTTCACCGCCAGCAGGTCCTTCGCCCCCCACGGAATCCCATGCAACGGCCCACGATATTTGCCGGCTGCAATCTCCGCATCCGCCGCCGCCGCCTGCTTCAACGCGCGCTTTTCCGTCAGCGTAATCACGCAATGCAGCTTCGGGTCATACCGCTTCAGCCGCGCCAGATACATCTTGGTCAGCTCAACCGAAGTCACTTTATGCGCCTTCACCAACTCACCAAGCTCCCGCACCGACGCAAACGCCAGCACATCGCTCCGCCCCGCCAACCCCGCAGGCACCTCGCCCGCCAGCTTCGTCACATCCGGAGCGGCACCCAGTCGCATCGCCTTCTTCTCCGTATCCAGCACCATCCCACCCGGCACCGGATCAAACACCAGCGCCGGAGCCACCGAGTTCGCCATCCTCAATCCCCGAATCGCCATCACCGAATCCCGCTGCGACGTCATCCCCTCCAGCATCATCGCCTTCTGCTCATTCGTAATCGAAACCCCGGCAATCACCGCTGCAGCATCAATCATCTCCGGCGTAATCTTCCCCAAAGGAGCTGCCTGCTCCGCACCCGCGCTGCCTCCCGTACTCGCACTAGCCGGACTCTGTCCCTCAGCCTCGACGGCCATCCCCAACAGCACACCCGGCAGCAATGTCTGCCCCAACCCCACCATGGAACACACACTCAGAAACCGCCGCCGATTCAACTCTGGAACAAACTGTCTGCTCATCCCGGAATTATCGCATCACGAGATGCTTGGGTGCTGTTGGCGAGATCGCTGTATTTCGTTGTGATGGATGAAATCTATGCTCTACTAGGCGCTCTACAAAAATCTAGGTTTAAGACACGGCGTAGTACATCTGTGTCCAAGCCATCCCGAGGGATCTAATGAAGCGTCGTCTCCCGATCATCGCAGTTTTTTGCCTTGTGTTAGCCGTTCATA
>JANYER010000377.1 GCA_025359825.1 Granulicella sp. | reverse complement strand
GCGGCCCTGGGTGTAGAGCAGGTCGCCGCCGAGGGTGCTGTAGCGGTCCATATGCTCGATGTAGCTTTCGAGCGTTGGGTAGGCGTGGTGGATGATGTCGTGGCGGAGGCTGTCGAGTTTGCCTTCGAAGGTGATGGTCTCGTGGACGGGGCGCTCGGCGAAGCGGGCCGCGGAGGCGAAGTTGGCGGCGTGGCGGCGGAAGAGACGGAGCTTGGAGTCCGGATAGAAGCCGCCGTGCTGGACCCAGCGATTGAGAAAGAGATTGCGGCGGCGGAGCATGTAGGCGTCGGCGGGTGGGTTGCCGGTAAGCAGGGTGCGCATCTCGATTTGCAGCTCGGGGGAGAGCTCTTCGTCAGCGTCGAGGGAGAGGACCCACTGGGAGGTGCACTTGTCGATGGCAGAGTTCTTCTGGGCGGAGAAGCCCTTCCAGGGTTCGGAGAGGACGGTGACGTTCTTGAAAGAGGCGGCGATCTCCAGGGTGCGATCGGTAGAGCCTGAGTCGACGACGATCACTTCGTCGGCGAAGCGCACGCTGGCAAGGGTGCGGGGGAGGTTGGCCTCTTCGTTGAGCGTGATGATGGCTACGGACAGTGTGGACTGCATGATCTGTAACCCTTCCCTCGGGAGCTAGTTGAAATTCAATCGTGCAAGTGGTGAAGCGAAACGCGGTTTCTACTGGAGTGTACTTAGAGTATGGCCGCAGAGCCGATTCGTGATGAAAATAGTGCCGTAGTGATTAATTCGCCTCTGGGTACGGTTCCAAATCGGGCGATGTGGGGGGAGAGCTGTGCTGGCCTGCTGTACGTTGGACGAGCAAGGCTGAAAGAGGTCTCAGGGAAGGGTGATGGTGGGGTCTTCCAGGTGCTCGCGGAGGAGGCGCTGGGTGAGGGTTTTGAGGTCTTCGCCGGTTTTGGTGAGGACGAAGGTGCTGGAGGCTTCGTCGAACTCAAGCTTGAAGCTGGTAGAGAGGGCAGAGATCCAGACCTGGCGGACAGGGGTGTTGGGGGTGACGACGAACTTGCTGGAGCCGTCCTCGAAGATGATGTTCATGACGCCGTTGTTGTCTTCGAACTCGAAGAGGGGATCGTTGGTGGTGTCCGCAGCGGTGATGAGGGACTGCTTGAGGGCCTCGAGGGAGAGGTCGGACTGGCGGCGGAAGGTGGCTTCGTCGATCATGGGTTTAGTTTAGCTGGTTCGGAGATGTGGCTTCGACAGATGTACCGGGCCATCGGTTGACTTCGGCAGATTTCCTTTCTTACTTGCGAGGGCGGAAGCTGTATAAAGGAATGACCCTGAGGAGACCCTGGAATGTATCTTTTGAATACTCGACTTCGTTTGGCCGCGTACTTTGTTTTGTTAATGGGCCTGGTACAAGCCGCTTCCGCCACGGAGATCCTGATTGCCGATGTGAAGTCACAGCCAGAGAGCCTAACGATGGCTCCGGGCGGCGTGCTGATCGTTGGCAGCGCCAGCTCGCCTTATGTCTATAAGGTGCGGTCGGGTTCGTCTACAGCGGAGAAGTTTATCGATGCGAGTGGTGAAGGTGCGGGGACATTTTTCTTCGGGATGCTGGCGGACGCCTCCACCAATACGTTGTGGACCTGCCAACTGACGCCGGTACCGGAGACCACTCCTGTGCGGCGGCATACGGCGGTTAGAAGCTTCGACCTTGCTACCGGTGCGGCAAAGATTCGCTGGAACCTGCCGGGTGAGACCAATACTTGCAATGATCTTGCGATTGGTCCGGATAAGGCGCTGTATGTGACCGATACCGCTAACGGCAGAATCTATAAGATTGCAGCGGGTGCTTCAACGGGAGAGCTTTTTCTGGAGCACAGGGCGCTGCTGGGTGTGGATGGGATTACGTTTCTGGATGGCACTCTGTATGTGAACAATGTGTTCTCCAACAATCTGTACCGCATTCCGATGAACGCAGCGGGCAAGGCGGGTGAGCCTGTCGATATCTGGATGGACCAGCCAGTGAAGGGGCCGGATGGGATGCGGGCGGCGAATGGAAAGCTGATCGTCGCGGAGAATGCCAGCGGCAAGATCTCGGTCATCACAGTGAACGGGGATAAGGCCAGTGTGACGGTGATCAAAGAGGGATTGAAGACGCCGACGGCGGTGGAGCCGGTGGGGGATACGATATGGATCGCGGAGCGTGGTGCGGGTAAAGCTGTTTCGATGCCTATGCCGAAATAGGGTGTGCAATTGAGTCTGCGTTAGTTCTTGGGATGCACGGTGTAGACGACACCGGCGAGGTCGTCGGTGAGTAGGAAGGTGTCGGGGCCGGTGCGGAGGATGCCGCAGGGACGGCCTTTAACGACTGGCTTGCCATTCTGGGTG
>JANYER010000342.1 GCA_025359825.1 Granulicella sp. | reverse complement strand
GGCTTCGGCTTTGGTTTTGAGCGCGGTGACAGCGGTGTGGCGAGCGTCAGTGGCGGTGCGGGCGATGGCGTCAAGATAGTTGGTGAGTTGCAGACGCGGGGCGTTGGCTGCGGAGTTGGAGTCGGTCTTAGGAGGTGTGGGTATGCGTGGCGGGGTCGTCTGCGCAACGGTGCAGGTTGGTAGGAGTATTGCTGCGGCGAACAGAGTTGCGGCGAGGAGGCGTGTTTGCATGACCTTGCCCTTGTACATGGCAGGAGTGGGCGGGTCAAGAAAATTGGCCCGCCCATTTTCAGGAGTCATTCGAAGCGTGCTTCGGGGTGTGGGTGTTCGATTTAGGTTGGTTGGAAGGAATCCAGCTTGTCTTGCAATGCACCTCGTATATTCTCGGGGCAGGAGAGAACGATGGCCTACAGCGAGAGTTACACGTGTGATGTCTGCGGCAATAAGAAGGGTGAGAGTGGAGACTGGTGGCTGGGTTGGGTGGATTGTTTTCCCGGGGAGCAGCCGGAGGAGGATCAGCCACTGATCAAGCTGACGCGATGGCAGGTGCGGCATGCCCACTCAGCTGGTGTAAAGCATCTCTGCGGAGCTCGGTGCGCGGGAACGTTGATGGACCGCTGGATGACGGAGCAGCACGAAGACCCGGATGCGCATTGCGCTACGTAATGTCGATGCTAATGGAGTGAGGTGGGCGAGTTGTATATCCCTAAGGCGAATGAAGAGACGCGGGTGGAGGTGATGCACGCGATGATGCGTGCGCAACCTCTGGCTGTACTGGTGTCGCTGGGGGTGCAGGGTCTGTTCGCGACGCACCTGCCGATGGTGGTGGAGGACGACGGGTCGGAGTTCGGGATGCTCAAAGGGCATATCTCGCGCGCGAATCCGCAGTGGCGAGAGCTGGTGAGTTCCACGGATGTGCTGGCGATCTTTTCAGGGCCGCAGCATTACATCTCCCCGTCGTGGTATCCGGGAAAGCAGGAGCATGGCAAAGTGGTGCCGACATGGAATTATGCGGTGGTTCATGCGTATGGCGCTCTACGGATTGTTGAGGATGCGGACTGGCTGCTGGCGCATTTGAATAGCCTCACGGACGAACATGAAGCAGGCTTCGCCAAGCCGTGGAAGGTGAGCGATGCACCTGCGGATTGGATTGCTGGACAGATGCGGGGGATCGTTGGGTTGGAGTTGCCTATCCGGCGACTGGAAGGCAAGTGGAAGGTGAGTCAGAATCAGGACGCTCGGGATAGGGCTGCGGTGGCGCAGGGTCTGGAAGAGATCGGAACGCCGGAGAGTCTGACGATGAAGGCGCTCGTCGAGCAGAAGTAGTGAGCTGGTTTATGCGGGGTGGGATTCGGGGATGAGCGGCCGGGTAGGGTCGATCAGGAACCAGAGGCATACGCCGAGTGCGAGTAGCGCGGCCATCGGAACAAAGGGTGCGGTGTAGTTGCCGTAGTGGCTGACGAGGGTGCCAAAGGCGATGGCGGAGACCACGCCTGCGGCCTGGGCGGCGGTGACGTGATGGTATTACGGCCTCTTGAGGGAGCAGTGCAGTGCTGTAGGCGGGTTGTGACAGCTACTTTTTGGGTGGTGGTGGCTTCTGCGGGTCTGGTGTTGGGGCAGTCGTCGATGGTGTGGCGTTGGTGATCTCTTCGCCGTTGTAGAGGATGCGGCTGTTCGAGCGGAAGCGCTTGTAGTCGGAGTATTTGACGATGGTGCGGAGGTGTACGTCCTGGCTGGCGGAGTAGTCCTGGGCGGCGAAGTGGAGGTTGCCTTCGGCCTTGGTGTAGGTGGGGAACCAGTACTTGCCGTCGATCTGTTCGTAGTAGGTGGTGAAGGGTGGAGAGAGGTCTTCGTGGCCTTTGCGGGTGTCATCGGGGACGTTCTTGCCGTTGACGAGGACGATCTGGAAGTCCTGCTGATCGACCCAGACCTTGCCCTGGAAGTAGCGCTTGCCTTTGACCATGACCTTGGGGCCGGCAGAGAAGACGTAGGTGTCGAGCTCATCGACCTTCTGGCGGCCCAGATAGGTGACGTCGTACTGGGGGAGGTCGGCGGTGGTGAGGACGAAGGGAAGGCGATGCTCGATGTCCTTAAAGTCAGCGGGGGACATCATGACGCGCTCGAGGGTGTTCTGGGGTGCGAAGACGACGCGCTCATCGCGCTTGCCATCCTTGTTGAAGGTGATGTCGGTGACCTGCTGGTACTGGCCGTCGGGGCGGTTGTTGTCTTCGGAGATGGTCTGGACGGTGACGGACTGCCGGAAGATGTAGCTCTGGCGGGCGAGGTCGAACTCAGTCTCGCGGGCGGCAAATTTCTGGATGATCTGTTCGGCGGAGAGGCCGGTGGGTGGGGTGGGATCGAGGCGGCTAAAGCCGGCGGGGTCCTGCTCCAAAGTACTGGATGAGTTTGCGACAGCAGCGAAGGCGCGGGCGGGGCGCGCCGATAGCGGGAGGAGGACTGCAAGAGACGCGAGGAGAAGTGCCTTGGGGACGACAGGTTTGGTGGTGATGATGTGCTGCTTCATTGTGCGAGAGCTCCTGAATCTTGATGCCGGGAAGACTTAGGACAGACCGGAGCGGAGCACAGCGAGATCCTGCCCGGATAAGCCTACTAAGAATAGACGTGGATGAGGAGATTTGGTGATGGGGATGGAATGGGGAGCGGGATTGGCGCGGGGAGTGGGGGTGCATTGGGTTTGGATGGTGGCGGGGGTGTGTGTGGTGGCAGGGCTGGTTTGGCGGCTGAGAGTGCTGAGTGCGGCGCAGAGGCGGGCAGGGCGCGCTCGGGCGGAGCTGGAGGCGTATGCGCGGCTGGATGCCCGGGTTCCGGAGGGCGGGGATGCGCGGGAGTTTGCGAAGGGGGTGTGCAAGGTGGTGGCTGGAGTGAGTGCGTTTCGGCGGGTGGCGCTGATAACGCGGGACGAGGAGGGGCGGCTGGAGGTGGCGGGCAGCACGGGGATGGACGACCTTACGGTGGAGGCGCTGAATGCGTGGGGGTTGAAGGGGCTGGGGGTGGGGCCACGGCTGTCACGTGGGCTGGGTGCGTCAAGGGCGGGGGACAGGGGTTCGATTGGGATGCGGTCGGGAGTGCGAGTGGGGTTGCAGGAGCCGGGTGGAGTGAAGGCCTGGACGCGGAGTTTTGTGTTGGAGTCGGTGGGGCGTGGGGGGGTGTGGGTGGTTCCGCTGTGGAGTACGGCGGGGCGGATGATGGGTGCGTTGGTGGTGGTGGGGGGAGCGGCCGAGGAGTTGGGTGGCGTGGAGTCGCTGGCGGCGAAGCTGGCGCGGACGACCGAGAATGCAGTCCTTGCGGAGCGGCTGTTGCGGAGTGAGAAGCTGGCGGGGTTGGGGCAGTTGGCGGGTGGGGTGGCTCATGCGTTGAACAATCCTCTGACCGCGGTGCTAGGGTTTGCGGAGTTGATTGCGGAGACCACCGAGGACGCGCGAGTGCAGGAGGACGCCACCACGATTGTGCGCGAGGCGGTGCGGATGAAGGAGACGGTGCAGAGTCTGCTGGACCTGTGGCGGCCGACGAATTTGATGGAGGAAGCGGTGGGGGTGGGGGGGCTGGTGCGGGAGTTGGCGGCGGCGTGCGAGGGGAAGCTGGAGGCGCGCGGGGTTCGGCTGGTGGTGGAGATGGGCGAGGAGGCGGCGGAGGTGCGGGGCAGCCGCGACCGTATCCGGGTGGTGATGGAGCACCTGCTGAACAATGCCGCCCAGGCGGTGGCGCAGGTTCCGGTGGAGCGCGGGGAGCGGCATGTGATTCGGGTGACGGTGCGGGAGGACGAGCGCGGGGTGCAGGTGATTGTGAGCGATACGGGTCCGGGGTTTCGGGAGCCGGGAAGGGTGTTCGACCCGTTCTATACGACGCAGCATGTGGAGCAGGGGGCTGGTTTAGGGCTGAGTATCTGCTATGGGATTGTGCGGGAGCATGGCGGGGAGATCAGTGCTTTCAATCTGCATCCTCGGGGGGCGGCGGTGGTGGTGGAGCTGCCTTTAAGTGCAGTGGGTAGTGGGTAGTTGGTCGTGATACCCCCCTCTCCCCCTATTTTGCGCAAAGTCTAAGGATGATTGGGGTTAGGCTTGGACTTCGAGTTTTAATGGGCTTGGGCTGGGGCAGTACGGGAGACGGGTAGGGGTGATCTGGGGCGTGGATTTGTCAAGGGTGGGGGTAGACTCTCGGCATGAAGATTCGTGCTGGTTTTTGGATGGCGGCGGTGGTGGGGTTGGGGTGTTCGGCGGGTTGGGGGCAGGGTGCTGCTGTCTCTGGGGCGAAGCGGCCGATGACGTTTAAGGACCTGCAGGCGATGAAGCGGGTGAGCGATCCGCAGATTTCGTCGTCGGGGAAGTGGGTGCTGTTCTCGGTGACGGAGGTGTCGCTGGAGAAGAATTCAAAGATCAACAACCTGTGGGTGGTGCCGATTGAGGGCGGCAAGGAGCGGCAGCTTACGTTTGGAGAGGTGAATCAGACGAGTGGGCGGTTCTCGCCGGATGGGAAGTGGGTTTCGCTGACGTCGCCGGGTGGGGGGAGTTCGCAGATATGGACGGCGGCCTGGGATGAGGCGACGGGGACGATGAAGAAGCCTTATCCGTTGACGGATATTTCGACGGAGGCGGATGGGGCGGTGTGGTCGCCGGATTCTAAGAGGTTGTTGTTTGTGAGTAGTGTTTATCCGGAGTGTTCGGTGAAGGGTGGGTTGGACGGGTCGGGCGTTCGTGGTGGGGTAGTGAGTAACCCCACGATAGGCTCGCTGCGCTCGCCGATCATGGGGCACCCTTCTGGGGTACCTGGGAGTTTGGAGGCAGCTTCCTGGGGGGAGGAGGCGGCTTGTAATAAGGCTAAGGATGAGGCGGCGGCGAAGAGCGCGGTGAAGGCGCAGGTCTGGGATGGATTGCTGTATCGGCACTGGAATGCGTTTACGGGGAAGAAGCGGAGCCATGTGCTGGTGGTGTCGCGGGCGAATGGGGAGGATATTCGGGACCTGACTCCGTCGAGCGTGGTGGGGGATGCGGAGACGCCAACGTTCAGCCTGAGTGGGCCGCTGGGGTATGCGTGGGCTCCGGGATCGGAGGAGATTGCGTTTGTGGCGAATCTGGATAAGGTTCCGGCGGCGAGTACGAATAACGATGTGTTCACGCTGCTGCTGGATGACTCTGGATCAGGAAAAGGGGGAGCGAAGCCGCGGAAGATTTCTACCAGCCTGGGGAGTGACGATGGGCCGGCTTATTCGCCGGACGGGAAGTACATTGCGTTTCGGTCGCAGCTACGGGCTGGGTATGAGAGTGATCGGTTTCGGCTGATGTTGTTTGATCGTGTAGCTGGGACTACAAAGCAGTTGCTACCCAAGTTTGATAGGTGGGTAGATGAGCTTGTGTGGGCGCCTAATGCGAAGGACGTCTATTTTGCTAGCGGAAACTCAGGCGCTGAAAATATCTATGACTATTCCTTGTCGAATGGAAGTCTGAGTCTGCGCACAAATGGTGTCAGAGCATTTGAGAACAATCAAGACTCCCAAGTGTTTAGATCCGAAAACAACTTCGCGGAGTATGCAGACTTTCATGTATCTGCTGATGGTAAGAGTTTAGTTGCGTCGATGATGACTGTACGTGCTCCTAGTGAGCTTGTGACCTTCCAGGTAGATGATCGTGAGGAGTATGACGACACGAATAAGCATTTAGTGCGACATGCATTTGACGGATCAACATATCAAGGAAAAATACGTGATGTAATTTTTCACGCGCAGCGAATTACTCAACTTAATGATTCTATCTTGAACCAACTCGATCTACAACGAATGGAGTCCTTCACCTTTAAAGGCGCTCTCGCTTCCGAGGTGCAAGGCTTTGTGGTGCGGCCGCCGAACTTTGATCCGGCTAAGAAGTATCCCTTGAAGTTTTTGATTCATGGGGGGCCGCAGGGGGCTTGGGGGGATGCGTGGAGTTATCGATGGAATCCTGAGTTGATGGCGGCGGATGGGTATGTGGTGGTGATGGTGAATCCGCGCGGGTCGACGGGGTATGGGCAGGCGTTTATCGATGGAGTGAATGGCGACTGGGGCGGGAAGGCGTATATCGACCTGATGAAGGGGTT
Source organism: Granulicella sp. (assembly GCA_025359825.1). GTDB lineage: Bacteria > Acidobacteriota > Terriglobia > Terriglobales > Acidobacteriaceae > Edaphobacter. The sequence continues at coordinate 826 of JANYER010000342.1, read as the reverse complement.
GGATGCGGCGGAGACTAAGTTTCCGTTTATCGATAAGGAGCGGGAGTGTGCGCTTGGGGCGAGCTATGGCGGGTTTATGGCGAACTGGGTGTTGACGCATACGAATCGCTTCAAGTGCATCGTGACGCATGACGGGATGTATAACCCGGCTGCGGCGTATGGGGATACGGAGGAGATGTGGTTCAACGAGTGGGAGTTTCGGCGGGCAGAGGATTTTCCTAAGACGTCCGAGGATAAAAAGCCGATGGCTGGTGGTGGAGAGGTGAGTAACCCCACGATAGGCTCGCTGCGCTCGCCGATCATGGGGCACCCGGAGGGGATGCCGGGACAGCCTTGGCGGTATGCTGCTTTGCCGGCGGAGCAGGATCCGTTCCGGAAGTGGTCGCCTATGCTGCATGTCCAGAATGCGAAGACGCCTACGCTGGTGATTCATTCGCAGAAGGATTATCGGCTGGATGTTTCGGAGGGATTCCAACTTTTCACGGCGTTGCAGCGGTTGGGTGTTCCTAGCAAAATGCTTTATTTTCCGGATGAGGGGCATTGGATTTTGAAGCCGCAGAATAGTCAGCTTTGGTATGAGACGGTGGGGGATTGGTGTGATCGTTGGACTAAGAGTGGGAAGTATGCGGTTGTGGGGAAGTAGGGCAACGACGGACGCGGAGAGCGCGGAGGGGCGCAGAGTACGCGGAGAAAAGCGAGAGCACGGGGAACGGCAACGACGGATCTGTGGTGGGATTGACGGTAGTGGATCCACCCTTCGCGCGATCAGGCGCGCTCAGGATGGTCACCCGGAGATTTTGAATTGAGGTGGGTGGGCGCGGAGAAA
>JANYER010000338.1 GCA_025359825.1 Granulicella sp. | reverse complement strand
CTACAAAGGTCACACCCTCAAGGCCGGCGAGTACCGCTTCGACCGCCCCACCACCCTGACCGATGTCCACGCCCGCATCACCCGCGGCGACGTCTACACCCGCGCCCTCACCATTCCCGAGGGCTACAACATCTTCGATATCGCCCGCACCATCGAAGTCGCCGGCCTTGGCTCCGCTACCGACTTCCTCGCCGCCGCCCGCGCTCACACCGAGCTACTCACCCCCATCCTCCCGCCCGGCGCCCCCAAACCCATTTCGTTGGAGGGCTACCTCTTCCCCGATACCTACCACTTCACCCGCCACGCCACCCAGCTCCAGGTCCTCACCGCCATGGTCCACCGCTTCCGCGCCGCCATCGCCCCGCTGCAGGAGCCACTCGGCATCCCCCTCACCCCACCTCTCGACGTCGCCCGTACCGTCCTCATGGCCTCCCTCATCGAGAAGGAGGTCTCCCAGGATGCAGAGCGCCCCCTCGTCGCCGGAGTCTTCCTCAATCGCCTCGCCAAGGGAATGCCCCTGGCCACTGACCCCACCGTCATCTACGCCGCCCTGCTCGATAACCGCTGGCGCGGAACCATCTACGCCTCCGACCTCCAAAACCCTTCCCCCTACAACACCTACCGCCACCCCGGTCTCCCTCCCGGCCCCATCTGCAGCCCCGGCCTCGCCGCCCTGCGCGCCGCCGTCCATCCCGTCAAGACCGATTTCCTTTATTTTGTTGCAGATGCAGCCGGACGTACCCGCTTCTCCGTCGACCTCAAAGAGCACGCCGCCCAGGTCCAGACCTATCGCAACACCGTTCAATCCAATAAGAAAGTAACTCCCTAGACTCATGCCGCTGTAGTCCGGAACCAGCAACCGCGCGTCCACGTAGTAACAACCTGTGTAGTAGTAACCAGCACACCAGATTTCCTGCAAACTCCGCGAAGCCCCGGCCACTCCGGTAACATCCTATAAGTCACGCTCAAAGTAAAGAAAGCTCAGAGAGCCAGCTTGCATCCTCCTCCCCGGTCGATTCCCGCGCGGCAGCTCGATAGATAAAGTTGTGCCAATGCGGATGAGAGATTTGAAACATGCGGTAGCGGTCCTTTGCATCAGCTTGGCTCCGGCCCTGACTGGCTGCTTGACCCATACCTACTCTGTCCCCAAGACCCGCCCCGCCGACGTCATCCTCAACGCCACCCTCGACCAGCTCGTCCAGCAGCTCGACACCCGCTACAACGAAATCCAGACCATGACCGCTACGGTTGAAATCGAAGCCACCACCGGCGGCGGCAGAAAAGGTCAGGCAACCGACTCACCCGCCTTCAGCGGATACATCTTCATGCGCAAGCCGGAAAATATGCGCGTGCTGCTCAAGGTCCCCGTCCTCGGCTCCAAAGCCCTCGACATGGTCACCGACGGCAAGACCTTCAAACTCATCATCCCACCCCGCAACAAGGCCATCACCGGATCCAACAGCGTAAACACGCCCTCGAAAAACGGCCTCGAAAATCTTCGCCCATCCGTCTTCTTCGACACCCTCTTCGTCCGCGGCGTTCTGCCGGAAGAGATCCTTTCCCTCACCTCCGACTTCCGCATCCTCGAAAACCCCAAGAAGAAGAAGGACCTCATCGAAGAGCCAGACTACGACATCGAGGTCCTCAGCAAGCCCGAAGGACAGACCGCGCACATCAAGCGAGTCATCCATATCAGCCGTGCCAACCTCATGCCCTACCAGCAGGACATCTACGACGCCAACGGCCAGGTCATCACCCGCGCCTTCTACTCCGACTACCAGAAATACGGCGACATTGCCTTCCCCACCCACGTCATCATCCGCCGCCCACTCGACGAGCTCAGCCTCAGCGTCACCATCACCAAGCTGATCTTCAACCAGAAGATGGACGACGACCAGTTCGAGCTCAAGATCCCCGACAACGTCCCCATCCAGAAGATGGACTAGTTACAGTCCTGCTCGCAGAGCATGACTCGCCATCGCGGCATGAATCTCCAACGCCAGCGCCAACGCCCGCCGGCCATCCTCACCCGAAACCACCGGCGTACTCCGGTCCCGCACCGCCCCCA
>JANYER010000317.1 GCA_025359825.1 Granulicella sp. | reverse complement strand
CGGTCCGGGATTCCCAGGTTCCACTCCGAACGTTACGGTATGCGGCAAAGCTGGGTCTAAGTTCGTCCACTCGACCGTGTCTCCCGCGTGAATCTCGATCTTCCCATGGAGGAAACGCACGATCGAAAGCGACTGAAATCCAGCCGCCGTGGACGCCATCTCTCCAATGCCCGCAGCCACACTGTTCTTGCCGGGAATCACGCGCGCGGAGATCTTGTCATCCATATCGTGGTCATGGTCATGGTGATCTTTGTCCTCATCCGAGTCCGCCAGGATGGTGTGCTGCTGCTGGGCCGCCTGCCGGTTGTAATAAGCCTGATCGTGCGGCAGCGCGGCATGCACACCAAGGACATGGATCACTCCGGTCATATGGGGGTGAACCAGACAGATCAGTTTGAAGTTGCCCGTAACCGGGAACTTGACCGTGAAACTTTGCCCCTTGACCAACGGAGGAGCGCTCACGCACGGCGACCCAAAGAAACTGACTCCGCTCGGCGAGTACCCGGGACAGCCGACCGTGAAATCCATAAATTTCTGACCAGCCACAAAGAATGAAACCGTATGAATGTCACCGCTGCCGGAAGTCCAGGTGATACTGTCGCCCGCGTGAATCCACATTTCGTTAGGAAGAAACGCAATCGCCTGCTTGCTCATGTCCTTGCTTTCAGCCCCGGCCGTCGCTTTCCAAACTTGCTGGGCCTCGACCGTCCGCAGAAGAACTGCACTCGCCAACACCACTGATAACGCCACTGCGATAAACGTGGGTTTTCCTAATTTCATTGGTAGCCTCGCTTTCGAAAGCTGATTTTTGAAGGGGAAAGGATCGGGCCGGGTTGAAACCAACAGAATATAGACCTGGGTTTCGTTCGTCGTCAAGGACGATGTTCACATGCAGAATTGTGCAGGATCCCCAAGTATCCCGCCTCTTCGCGCAACTCGTTGTAACCGCAAGGGTCCTCATTCAGCAGCGCACGATAACGCCAATCAGAGGCACTTCATGTCATCCTGAAGACATGAGACGCGTGCCCCTCCTAACAACCTTTGCTGCATCACTATTAATCTGCACCATTACCGTTGCCGCCCAGGAGAAGGGCTACTGGCCCGCCACCAGCAATACCGCCCGCTCCATCACCGGAGACATCTCCCTCACCGACCAAAAGCTGGTCATCAACTTCGTAGGCTTCACCATTGCCCATATCCGCGCGCTGGAGAAGCCCGAGGTCGCCGCCCTCTTCGACGCCGACAGCAATGAACCCGGAGCCGGCAGCATCTACCGCCTCAACATCCCCGCCAGCCGAAAGTTCCTGCACAAGAACAGCCTCTGCGGCGGCGAAGACACCCAGTGGATGGTCACCTACCTCGCCGGACGCACTCTGCGCATCGCCTTCTTCTCCGGCCAGAAGGCCCCGCTCCTCACCCTCGAAGCCATCCCCAACTCCACTGATCTCTGCGGCACCTTCACCTATACCCGCTAGCTTGGTAAGTCACAGCGACCAACCCGTATCTACCCAACGCCACCCCAAACGCGTATCGTGGTGCTCCATGCTGACCCGCGCTGCCATCGTCTCCGCCGCAATCCTCCTCGCTACCATCCCCGCTCTCACCCAAACTCCCAACACCCTCACCAAGGCCGAAAAAAAGCAGGGCTGGCATCTCCTCTTTGACGGCAAGACCTCTACCGGCTGGGCCAGCGAGCGCGGCGGCCCCTTCCCCGCCACCGGCTGGGTGATTACCGGTAAGAATATAAAGGACGGCCTGCTCACCACCACCGACCTCGGCGGCAAAGAAGGCGGCGCTGCCGGTGACATCGTCACCACCCGCACCTACGCCGACTACGAACTCTCCGTCGACTTTCGCACCTCAGCCGGTGCCAACTCCGGCATCCTCTATCTCGTTGATCTCGCGCTCAAGCCCGGCCTTGGCTCTCCCGTCGGCTACGAGTACCAGATCCTCGACGACGATCTCCACCCCGATGCCAAGCGTGGCAAAGACGGCAACCGCACCGTCGCCTCCCTCTACGACCTCATCCCCGCCACCGGCACCGCCGACCACACCAAACCCATCCACCGCGTAGGCCAGTGGAACACCGCCCGCATCCTCGTCCGCGGCCCCCACGTCGAGCATTGGCTTAACGGCGTCAAAGTCGTCGAATACGACCGCGACTCAACCCAGTTCCGCGACCTCATCGCCGCCAGCAAGTTCAAGGTCTACCCCACCTTCGTCACCATGCACAATACCCCCATCGTCCTGCAGGACCACGGCTTCCCCGTCTCCTTCCGCAACATCAAGATCCGCGAACTACCACAGGCAGCCACTCAACCCACCCGTTGAGAACGTCAGATCGCTAAAGAACCGCACGCCTGACTTCAGGCCTTCCGGTTCGCCGCAATCTCACTCATCGCGCTCACAAATTTATCCAGGTCCGCAATCCGCGTATACACATGCGGCGTCACGCGGATACACCGGACCCCTTCATAGTCGATCCCAACCGTATGGATCTTGTAGCGGTCAAACAGCGTCGTCATCAGTTGGTTCGGAGTGATGCCCTCAATACTCACCCCACTGATCGCGCACGAAAACCTCGGGTCCAGCGACGTATGCAGCTTCACGCCCGGAATCTCTTTCACCCGCGTCGCCCAGTAGTTCTTCAGGTAGAAGATGCGCTCCTGCTTGCGCTTCGATCCAATCGCCTCATGGAAGTTGATCGCTTCGCCGATGCCCTGCTCAATCGGAAAGCTGCGCGTACCCAGCGCCTCGAACTTGCGAATGTCCTTGCTGTGCGGATCGCCATAACAGGTCAGCGGCCATAGCTTCTCGATATGGTCCCGCTTCACCCACATCATGCCGGAGCCAATCGGCGCCGAAAGAAACTTGTGCAGGCTTGTCCCAAAGTAGTCGCAATGCAGATCGGGAATCTTGAAGTCGATCAACCCAAACGAGTGCGCGCCATCGACGATCACCTCGATACCATGAGCATGCGCCATATCCGCAATCTCGCGCACCGGCATCACCTGGCCCACCCAATTCACCACATGCGTCACATGGATCAGCTTGGTGCGCGGCGTGATGGCCTGTCATACGCCTTCACAATCGCGGCCACATCCTCTACTGGAAAGTTGAAGGTGATCTGCTTGTAGACGATGCCGTCACGCTCCGCCCTCTGCCGATACGCATTCATCATGTTCGGATAGTCGAACTTGCATCCTACCACCTCGTCCCCAGCTTTGAACGGAATGCCATAGATGATCGTGTTCAGCGCTTCCGTTGAATTGCGATTGATCGCAATCTCCTCTGCCGACGCGCCAGCCAGCCGCGCAAGGCTCTGCCGCAGCGGTTCGCGTCCCTGGTCCAGAATCTGCCACATGAAGTAGGATGGGCCCTCATTCGTCATCTGGTTGTAGCGCTCCACCGCCTGCTGCACCACGATGGGTGAAGGCGACACACCGCCATTGTTCAGATTGATGATCTGCGGACTCACCGAGTACCCGCGCTGAATCACGCTCCAGTAGTCCTCGTTCTGCGCCACTGCTCCAGCATCCAGATGGCTCACGCTCTCCGAGGCGACATGCAGGTCGCTTGCAAAGGCCTGGTGAAAGAGGCTGTTCGACGAAAATGCACCCGCAAGCGCGGTCATCTTAAGGAAGGAGCGACGATCATTCAGTGGCATACAAGCAATTTAGGCTATTCCTGCACAGCAGGCAAAAGATATGGCGGCAAATCCTCCCGCAGCACCCTACCCAATCCTTCCTCAACATCAGGATCCGCGAATTGCCAGCGTCACCACGCAAACAGCGCTGGTCAAGAACCGCTACAGGCCAATCGATGCAGGCCAAACATCGGCTTGATGTGCTGATTAGCAGGGCAAATCATAATTCAAGTTCTTCGGCTCCCTGAGCAATGTGCTAGCCTCAGCGACACAAGCAATATCATTTGAATCTCTTTTCGAGAAAATTATGCCTCGCACGTCCACCCTGCTCACCCTTGCATGGATCTTCGCAACCGGCGCGATCCATTGTTCGGCCGCCGACCGTGTCGTCTTCCTGCGCACTGGTCCATCCGAGGCGACCCTCTATATCGCGAACGCCGATGGCTCCGCTGAGCATGCACTCACAGAACCCGGCATGTGGAACTACAACCCTGCGTGGTCGCCCAAAGGAGACTGGATCGCATTCACCTCCGAGCGCGCCGGCTCCGCCGACATCTACCGTGTCCATCCCGACGGCTCCGGCGTGGAGCGCCTCACCGACTCACCGGCCTTCGACGACCAGGCAGCCTTCTCGCCCGACGGCAACCGCATCGCCTTCGTCAGCACGCGTGCCGCGGGCCGTGCAAATCTCTGGATTCTGGACGTCGAAACCCACAAAACTACGCCGCTGACGACGGGCGAAGGCGGCGACTTCAGGCCCGCATGGTCGCCCGACGGCCAATGGATCGCCTTCTCCTCGGACCGTGGCAGTGACCTGCCTGTCGCCAAAGGCCGCTGGGAGCGACTCCACGTGGTCGACCTCTACGTCGTGCATCCCGACGGAACAGGACTGAGACGCGTTACAGAACATGGCAACTTCTGTGGCACGCCGAAGTGGCTACCGGATGGCAAAAGCCTGATCGCCGACTGCATGTCCGCACAGGAGACCTGGGATTTTCGTGTGCGACCCTCTGCCGAAGAGACGAGCCAAGTCGTCAAGGTCGATATCGCCACCGGTGTGACGACACCCGTCAGCAGCGGACCCGGCGTTAAGCTCGCACCTGCCGTTCTGCCTACCGGCGAGATCGCCTATATCCGGGCCGCTGCAACCGGCAACGCGGTCGTGTACGCCAGCGGCAAGCCTGGGCCCGCCGGCACGGGCCTCTGGCGCGATCCACCGTCCTGGTCGCCAGACGCGAAGCAGGTGGTCTTCTGCCGTATCGCCATCCATCGTTCCGCACAGCCGCAAAAACTCTGGAGCTCCAATCCGAAGTTCGACCTGTACGGAACGACGTTCCTGCCCGCGTATGACCCCAGCGGGCAGCACCTTGCCGTCACCACCATCAGCGCTGACGGATCGGTTCTTAATTCCGTGGAGGAGGGCAAGCCCGGTAAGGCCATTTTGACACGCAAGGACCTGATCCTCGCTCCCCAGTGGTCACCCGACGGAAAACAAATCGTCGTCGGAGTCGGCGGCTTTACGGCATTCCTCGACTTCGCCGCTGGAGGCAAGAAACCCAACGATCCGGTCAATGGCGGTGCCGAAATTGGCATCCTCAACGCTGACGGCAGCGACTTCCACATTGTCAGCTCGGGCTCCAATAACAATGCCTTCGCCTCCTTCTCGCCGGATGGCAAAAGTATCGTCTACCGCACTGCCGGGCCGGAAGGCGAAGGACTACGCCTCATGAACCTTGCCGACCGCTCCGTCACCAGGCTCACCACGGAGTACGACAACTTTCCCGTCTGGTCGGCGCACACCAACCTGATCGCTTTTATCCGCAGGATCGACGGCAACTTCCAGGTGATGACCGTCCACCCTGACGGAACCGGTCTCACACAACTGACTCATACGCGCGGTAACGAGGCACATATCGCCTGGTCGCCCGACGGCGAGCAGCTGCTCTTCACCAGCTCACGCATGGGCTTCAAGGATGAAGCAATCTACACCGGCGCGCCCCAACCCTACGGAGAGATCTTCGTCATGCGCTACGACGGCACCCACGTAGAGCAACTCACAGACAACCAGTGGGAAGATGGCGGCCCCGCGTGGCAGCCTTCCCGCGCCGCTGCCCTGACCCCAGTTGCACACTGACCAAAGCAGCGCACTGGCCTCGAACCCCGATCTCCAAAACGGGTTTCTTGTCGTAGCTCTTCGCTCTTTAACATCATTCTGAAAGACGCACCAGCCAGCCACTACCCAGCCCACCCACACCCCGAGTATCGTGGTCACCCATGCGAACCCCTACACTCATCCTCGCCGCAGTACTTCTCGTCACTGCATTCACCCAGCTGCATGCCCAAACCCCCAACACCCTCACACCTCAGGAAAAATCCCAGGGTTGGCATCTCCTCTTCGACGGCAAGACATCCACCGGCTGGCACAGCACCCACGGCCCGGATTTTCCGGCGACCGGCTGGGAAATCAAGGACGGCCTGCTCTCCGTCACCGAGCACGGCGGCGAAGAAGGCGGCAACGCAGGCGACATCATCAGTACTCGCAAGTACGCCAACTTCGAGCTCTCCGTCGACTTCCGCATCACCCCCGGAGCCAACTCCGGCATCAAGTACTTCGTAGACCCCAACTACGCCCCCGGCCACGATGGACACGGCTCCGCCATCGGCTTCGAGTATCAGGTGCTTGACGACGCTCTCCACCCCGACGCGAAAAAAGGCATCAATGGCGACCGTACTGTAGCCTCCCTCTACGACATGATCCCCGCCGACAAATCCAAACCCATCCACCCCGTAGGCGAGTGGAACACCGCCCGCATCGTCATCCGCGGCACTCACGGGGAGCACTGGCTCAACGGCGTCAGAGTCGTCGAGTACGACCGCGCCACTCTCCAGTTCCGCGCGATCGTCGCCGCCAGCAAGTTCAAGGTTTACCCGCACTTCGGCGAAGCCAACGACGGCTACCTCCTGCTGCAAGACCACGGCTTCCCCGTCTCCTTCCGCAACATCAAGATTCGGGAGCTTCCGGCTACACACTAGTGCAGGCTTGTCCCTTGGCAAATCGTACAATCCGATCCAGAACGAAACAGACTGCAGCAACGTAGCTACTCTTGCACGACTCCAGGAGCTTCCATGCTGAATGCCAAAAAGTACCTGTCCTTCCGAACCATAGCGCTTAGCCTTTTGCTCCCACTCTTCGCCGCCACGCTCCACGCTCAGGAGAAAGACATCACCGGCACTTGGCAGGGCACCATGCAAGCCGGTTAGGGGCTCCGCACCGTCCTCAAAATCTCCAAATCCGAAACCGATGGCAAGCTCAAAGCAGTGATGTACAGCATCGATCAAGGCGCCGCCTCATTTCCAGTCACCACCATCTCTCTGCAAGGCTCCGCCTTCACCTTCACCATCAAGCAACTTGACGTCAACTACAACGGCACCCTCGACCCCGGCGGCAAAGTCATCATGGGCAATGCCTTGCAGAACGGCCAGTCCCACGCCCTCACCCTGGAACACGTCACCACCGAAGCCACCTGGGCTATTCCCGAGCCGCCCAAGCCGATGGCCGCCGATGTTATCCCCAAATTCGACGTCGTCACCGTCAAGCCCAGCAACCCCGACCGCCAGGGCAAGGGCTTCACCGTCCGCGGCACCCACGTCATGACCATCAATACGAACCTGAACGACCTCATCAGCTTCGCCTACGGCCTTCATCCCAAGCAGATCATCGGTGCACCCGTATGGTTTGGCACCGATAAATTCGACCTCGACGGCATCCCCGAAACCCCCGGCCGCCCCAACTCCAAGCAGATGAAGCAGCTCATCCAGTCGGCCCTCGTCGACCGCTTCCAGCTCACCTTCCACAACGCCCAGAAGGAGCTCTCCGTTTACGCCATCACCGTCGCCAAGGGCGGCTCCAAACTCACCGAGACCACCCACAAGCCCTCCGACTCCGTAAACTTCCTCTACCGCAAGCTTGGCCAGCTCACCGTCAGCAACGCCACCATCAAGGACTTCTGCGACGGCATGCAAGGCTCCGCCCTGGACAGGCCAGTCGTCGACCACACCAGCCTCACCGGCCGTTACGACTTCACTCTCGACTGGACCCCCGACGACTCGCAGTTCCTGCAATTCGGTCCCCGGCCACCATCACCGCCCGAGGAACCCAACGCACCCCCCGCCCTCGCCCCCGCACTGCAGGAGCAGCTGGGCCTCAAGATCGAAGCCACCAAAGCTCCCGCCGAAGCCTTCGTCATCGATCGCGTAGAAAAGCCCTCCGCCAACTGACGAAGCGACTCGCCGAAGCCTCTCGGAGAGACAAATCCTCTAGCTGGCCTGGTGTGCCGGCTGCGCTCCGCTCTTGTCGCGCCGAACGGTGAGTTTGGCCAGCAGCCGCGAACCCGACCGTCGCCCCGCTCGGCTCTCGCTCACTCGCAACTCCCACTCGCACTCCTTGAACTCCACGCGGTTCCTGCCATTTCCCTTCGCCTCGTAGAGCGCCTTGTCCGCGGCCCTTAATAGGTTGTCCCGGTGAAACTTTCCATCCGGCACACACAGCGAGACACCGCAACTCACCGTCGCCCACAACATCGTCTCGCCCGAGGGATGCTCCGTCACCGGCGTGCCTGCTACCTCCACTAGTCGACGCACCCGGTCCGCAACTCCCAACGCAGTCTCGCGGTCCGTATTCGGCAGCAGGATTACAAACTCTTCGCCCCCAAAGCGCCCGGCAAAGTCCTCCTGCCCTCGCAAAGCCTGCGGCAACAGGCCAGCGATGCGCCGCAACGCTTCATCGCCGTACAGATGGCCGTAAACGTCATTGATCACTTTGAAGTGGTCGACATCGATCACAATTGCGCTCAACGAAGTTCCCAGCCGCTCCCCTTCCACCCATAACGTCTCAAAGCGGCTCTCCAGAGACCGCCGGTTTGGCAGCCCGGTCAGCTTGTCCACATTGGAGAGCCGCTCCAGCTCCGCATTCATCTTGAATAAATCCGCCCCCTGCAGGTCGCTCTGCAGACACAGCAGATAACTCAATCGTTCCTCACGCTCCAGGCTGTAAGTCGCCGTCAACACCATGGCCGCCCCAATCACCATCAAGCTCCCCGCAACCGTCTGCTCCGACGCGCGAAGCCCGGTCGCGTGCTTGGCAAACCATAGCCCCCCTGCCAGCATGCTGCCCATCGCCACTGCCGCATAGTGAAAGCGCAGCCGCATGACGACACCCGAAAACAACACCATAATCAGAAGACAGATCACCCCGAACAGCGCCGTCGCCGGCGTATTGCTGCCCTCCAGTTTCAGGTTGATAAAGCAGATCAGGATCGTCGCCAGCCCAACGCTTCCTTCACGAAGCCAGCGTGGCGGATTCAATAGCATCAGCGCATTCACCAGGAGCGCCAAAGGGGTCACGATCACAGTGTGCTGCACAATCGAGTGCAGCATCGCATCCCGCACCAGCAGGTTGTCCACCACCAGACATGCGTTGAATACGACGATGGCGATGAGACCTTCGCGCCAAAGACGCATCGACCGTGGCTTGGCCGTGTCCCGTTCAAAACACTGCTCGAGGTCCGAAGGGAAGTTAAGCCCCCACGGTCCATGCTTCCGCAGCTTCTCTAATTCTGAAACTACACCGATGCGAGTCTCTAAGACACGTTCAGGATTGTGCATCGCAAATAAGAGCATCGGTCGCTAGCCAGTAACTTCTCGTGCTGGATTCGACAATGCCCCTCCTGTGCGAAAGACTAGGCACCTTCACGCTCAATTGCACGAGAAAAATGCGGCAAAACCTGAAGTTTTGCCGCATTTTGCAACTAAAGTCGTACTCGCTGCACAGGAATGGAACCAGGCAGCGACCCGGAATTAGCCGATGCCGCACTATAAGCGATTTCAGTACTTCGACCGAAATCTACTTCTCAGCCGTAGGCGGTGTCAGCCCTTTCAACCGCAGATAGATCGACAGCCCGGAGTACTGTTCGTTGTCGTGCGACACATTACCCCACAGCAGCCCGGCGCGCGATCGCTTTGCCGGTCCGACCGTAAACATCTCGGTAAAGTTCGCATCGGTGGTCGAGCCATACGCCTTGTCGCACTCGGCAAACGAGGCCTTCAGTCCGGCAATAATCGCCGCCTTGTCTGCCGTATCCGAAGGTGTCTTCAGCTGCTCAGCAGCAGGAGTGCCATTCACCGCGCCGCAGCTCCGCACCTGCGCCTCGGTCACATGGTTGATCACGCGAGCGAATGTTCGCAGCTCTGGTGTTGGCTTCAACTGGTACTGGTCCGCCGGCATCTTCTCCGCCGTCTTCAGCAGGTTGTCCTTCTGGGCCGCGTAGCTACGCTGCATCTCGCCTGCCGGTCCAGGAACGGGTGGCGGCCCAGCCGGGGCCTGTCCAAACGCAAATCCGGAAACCACACTGGCAGCCAGCAATCCAGCTACCGCACATACCATGTCACGCTTCAGCATCTTCATCACCTCGGAACAGCCTCTCCAGCCTACCCGTGCGCTGCACTCTCTACAAGCAGCGGAACCAGGAGCGAAAGGGCAACCACTTCATTTGCCGGTAAATCGCACGTCCTCTGCTCCGACCACATCCCATGTATCGGTCCGAAAGGGTGCCGCTGGCAGTCCAGCCCCGTTGTACAAATTCGCTCCGTCCGGATAGTCATTCCATGCATACCGCACCGCGACCGGAACCGGAACACTTGTGCTCCTCACCATTACGGAGTTTCCCGCTACCTGTGCGTCTGCATCGACAAACTTTGCATCGGCTCCGGCAACTTGAAACCACCTCAATGCCCCACCCTTCCCCGCCAAACCTGCGGCATGAGAGAACGTCACCCGTATTGCATCGCCTTCCACCTTCATCCCTTCGTACACCGGCCCTGAAAACTCACCCTTTCTGCGGTACACCTGTGCCAGCGCGATCGTTGTCAAGCGCTCACCCAGCGGCTCCTTGTTCTTGGGATGTACATTGTCCGAATCGCCAATGTCGATCGTCACCGCCATCGCGGTATTATGCTCTTTCAGCAACTGCGCCTGCGCTTCTCGTACGGCCGGGTTGTTGCTCACATTTCTCAGTGCGGCAAGTTGTACGAAATAGAAGGGAAGCGCGCCTTCGCCCCACCGCGCGCGCCACTCGCGTACCAACGTCTCCATTACATGCGGGTACAGCTTGAGTCCGTCGGCGCCGCCCACGATAGACTCACCCTGATACCAGAGCACACCGCGAATCGCATACGGTAGGACCGGCTGGATCATTCCGTTGAACAAAACTGTCGGTTGGTGCTGGTCCTGCACCGGGTCTTTCATCATGCCCGGCTTTCCCGGCCTGGCGTTCAACGTCTGCGGAGCGGGCGGAGCGCCCGTATCCGCTGCACCTCCTGGATCCCCCCGATGAGCCTGAAAGTAGTTCTCTCGTGTATCGAACTTCTCCAGCAGCGGCCTCAACCTCGCATCCGGCGCCATCGCTTCCCGTGGCACCCACGACTCCGCCGTACTGGCACCATAGGCTTCCAGCACAATTCCTACCGGTACCTTCAGCTCCCGCTGCAGATCGCGGGCAAAAAGATACCCTACTGCGGAAAAGTCCCCCACCGTCTCCGGAGAACACACCTTCCACTCACCTTCAATCTCTCGTTGCGGTTCATAACTCTTCGTGGCTTTCCCGGTGAACATTCGTATCCGCGGATAGTTTGCTGCGGCAATCTCTCCTGACTCGTCCTGCATACCAGCCCAGGGATTGTTCTTCTTCGACACCGTAAACGCCATGTTCGACTGCCCCGAGCCAAGCCAAACCTCTCCTACCAAAATGTCCTTCACCACAACAGTGTTCTGCTTCCCCATCACAGACATCTCAAACGGGCCGCCGGGCTTGAGCTCCTTCAACCTCACCATCCACCGTCCGTCAGCTCCTGCAACGCTCGAGGCCGTCACGCCATCCACCTTAACAGTTACGGATTCACCGGCTGCGGCTATACCCCACACCGGAACCACCATCCCGTTCTGCAATACCGCATGATCGCTGAACAGCGTGGCCGGCTTCACCTCGGCCGACGCACCGATTGCGACACACCCTATGCACCATCCAGAAAATACTGCCAGCACCAAACGCATACACACCTCATTTGAAATTCTTACGAGCAACTTACCCGATTGCCTTCACCACAATCAATTCCGATTTGAAATTATTCCTGGCTGCAGATCGTTCCTCGAAAACGCACCTCACCCAGCCATGTTCAAATAGAAGTCAAGGACCAAAAACACAAATGCCTCTCAATTGCGGAATCGTAGGCCTACCTAACGTAGGCAAGTCCACCATCTTCAACGCCCTCACCTCGGCCAAGGCGCAAGCCGCCAACTATCCCTTCTGCACCATCGACCCCAACACCGGAACGGTGACGGTCCCCGATGACCGCCTGGCCAAAATCGCCGCCCTCATCAAGCCCAAGTCCCTCGTCCCCACCGCCATGGAGTTCATCGACATCGCCGGCCTCGTCGAAGGCGCCTCCAAGGGTGAAGGCCTCGGCAATCAGTTCCTCGGCCACATCCGCTCCACTGACGCCATCCTCCACGTTGTCCGCTGCTTTGCCGACCCCGAAGTCATCCACGTCGCCGGCGGCGTCAACCCCCTGCACGACATCGACATCATCAACACCGAGCTCCTCCTAGCCGACCTCGACACCGTAGAAAAGCGCTACGCCAAGGTCGAGAAGCTCAACAAGCCCGCCAACGCCGACCACAAGATCAAAACCGAGTTCGCCGCCCTTGCCAAGCTCAAGGCCGTCCTGGAAGAAGGCAAGCCAGCCCGCATCGTCGATCTCACCGACGAAGAGAAGCCTTACACCCGCGACCTCCACCTCATCACCGCCAAACCCATGCTCTACGTCGCCAACGTCGACGACTCCGGCCTCACCGGCCATAACGAGTGGGTCGACGCCGTCGAGAAGCGGGCCGCCGAAGAAAACTCCCAGGTCGTCCGCATCTCCGGCTCCATGGAGTCGGAACTCTCCCAGCTCGAACCCGCTGAGCGCGACGAGTTCCTCAAGGACATGGGCCTCGAAGAGCCCGGCCTCAACCGCCTCATCCACGCCGCCTACCGGCTCCTCGGCCTCATCACCTACTTCACCGCCGGTGTACAGGAGGTCCGCGCCTGGACCATCGTCCGCGGCACCAAGGCTCCCGGCGCAGCAGGCGTCATCCACACCGACTTCGAAAAGGGCTTCATCAAAGCCGACTGCTTCGCCTCCGACGACCTCTTCACCTACGGCAGCGAGCAAGCCGTAAAAGAAAAAGGCCTCCTCCGCTCCGAAGGCAAGGAATACATCGTCAAGGACGGCGACATTCTCTTCTTTAAATTTAATGTTTAGTAGATAGAGGTAGCCTGTTGCGTAGCTTGTTACGCCTACACCCACCCAACCTGGCGGGTGGGTGTAAAGGTTCGTCTATCCATCAACCCAGTT